>VSPW01000239.1 GCA_009775535.1 Muribaculaceae bacterium | reverse complement strand
CCGGATTCATAAAAGATTTTGCTGAAATGGACGGCTATAAGATCCTCGTTCATGGAGGCGGGAAAGAAGCGTCACGCCTCACAAAAGATATGGGATTAATACCTCAGATGATTGATGGCCGTAGAGTTACAGATGAAAGCACAATTAAAATTGTGACAATGGTGTATGCCGGGCTTATAAACAAACGGATTATTTCCGGTTTACAGGCAGCGGGATGCAACTCCATTGGACTCACTGGCGCAGACGGTAATTCTATAGTAGCGTCTAAACGTTCACCCATACCTGTAGATTATGGGTTAGTAGGAGATATCAACCCAGATAACATTAACCAGGATTTCATACAGGCCCTATTAAGGCAAGGGATAACACCTGTATTTTGTGCCATTATGCACGATGCTAAAGGCTCATTGCTAAATTGTAATGCTGATTCCGTAGCTTCTGCCATTGCATGCGCTATGAGTTGTCGGTACGACAAAACAGTTCTGACATATTGCTTCGAGCAGCCTGGCGTAATGCGCGATATCAATAATGCAGACAGTGTGATACCTCATATAAATGAATCCGACTTTGAAAATCTTCGGAAACAAGGTATAATAAACCATGGAATGATCCCTAAGATAGAGAATGCACTTAATGCAGTAAACTCAGGAAAGGTATCAAAGGTAATAATAAAACACGCTAAGGACCTGCTAAATAATATTGGCACAGTAATATCACAATGACCGAAAAAGCAATATCTTTATTGGAACGTTTGATTGCCACTCCTTCTTTTTCAAAAGAAGAATCTGCAACAGCTGATATACTTGAAAAGTTCCTGATAGATGCCGGAGTGAAAACCAACCGTATATATAATAATGTATGGGCTCTAAATTCAAACTTTAATCCGGCATTGCCGACACTTATGCTGAACTCCCATCACGATACAGTAAAGCCGGTCAGCTCTTATACCCGTGATCCATTTTCCCCTACTTTGGAAAATGGTAAAATATACGGACTTGGTAGCAATGACGCTGGAGGATCAGTCGTGGCACTGGCATGTACGTTCATAAATCTTTATAATGCCATATTGCCTTTCAATATATTACTGGCATTAACCGCTGCAGAAGAAGTAATGGGAGAATATGGCATGAGAGCGTTTCTTCCTTTCATTAAGGAAAATGGTATCGATATATCATGTGCCATTGTCGGAGAACCGACGTCCATGCAACCTGCTATTGCTGAACGCGGGCTTCTGGTCCTTGACTGCATTAGCCATGGCGTCAGTGGTCATGCCGCAAGGAACGAAGGGATAAATGCAATATACCATGCAATCAATGATATAGATATATTACGTAATCTTAAATTTGAAAAGACATCCCCCACCCTTGGCCCTATAAAAATTACTGTGACCCAAATTGAGGCAGGTAATCAGCACAATATAATTCCTGATATCTGCCGTTTCACTGCTGATGTACGGACCACAGATGCATACACCAATGAAGAAACCGCCAATATAATAGCCAATAATGTGAATTGTGACATCACCCCACGCTCCACAAGAGTATGGGCTTCCGTAATTCCTGACAACCATCCATTAGTACTTGCAACAGTAAATTTGGGACTATGTCCATTTGTATCACCGACAACGTCCGACATGGCACTAATGCATAATTTACCATCTGTAAAGATAGGACCTGGCGAATCATCACGTAGCCATACTGCAAATGAATACATAAAGGTAGACGAAATCGCGAATGCGATTAAAATATATAATCAGTTAATACTATCAATAAAAGAATTATAGATGAAACTCTGGGATAAAGGTTTTGAACCTGATAAAATGATTGAAAATTTTACAGTCGGTCAGGACCGCGAGCTGGATTTAAGACTCGCACGTTATGATGTGGAAGGGTCAATGGCCCATATTAAAATGCTACAAAGCATAGGGCTGCTATCAAAGGAAGAACTCGGCATCCTACTTGACGGCCTGAATGATATCTTGAAAGAAATTGAATCCGGCAATTTCATAATTGAGGACGGTATAGAAGATATACACTCCCAAGTAGAATTCATTCTCACAAAAAAATATGGAGACATAGGTAAAAAGATCCACTCCGGGCGTTCACGCAACGACCAGGTCCTGGTGGACCTTAAGTTATTCATGCGTGACGAATTAAAAAAAATCGCAAATTCAACAGGCCACTTGTTTGACCGACTTCAATATCTGAGCAATAAATATGCTGGATATCTTATGCCCGGGTATACTCATC
>VSPW01000238.1 GCA_009775535.1 Muribaculaceae bacterium | reverse complement strand
AAGAGTCCGGTAAAATACCGAACTCTTTCTCAAATCGGATAGTAAATAACCCGTCTAACTTTTTGGGGTCACTTCACAAAATCCGGGGATTTTCCGTATATTTGGCTCCGTCCAATATGCTCCTGCCAGGCAAAACCAAATAAATTTGTTTTGCTCTCGACTTATCCGTATATTTTACTTCGTCCAATATACTCCCGCTCGGCAAAACCAAATAAATTTGTTTTGCTCTCGACTTATCCGTATATTTGCAATCCGATAACTATAAAAGCTTATCAATGGCATCATCAAAATACAGTAGCAGAAGCCGTAAGCGACGGAAAAGGCAGAAATCATTGTCACTAATATCCAGCATAGTGGCGATTGCCGCATTGGCAATAATAGTCATACTGGCATACCGCGCAGTGGCAAGAAGCAACCACCACACAACAAACGGCACTCTGACTGCAGCAGGAGTCACGATAGATCAGCTATGTGAGACGGTAATACCGGAAGGGACACCCAGCCAGATGCTGGAATATAAGGCAATGCGCATTTCATTCAATCCTGAAATGCATATCCCCAATTATGTGGTATGGGAACTTACCCGCGATGAAGCCAACGGAGACATGCCAAGGTCGGACGACTTCCGCCCAGACCCGGATGTTAAAGGATGTGCCCAACTGTCGGACTACCGCGGTTCAGGCTACCAGCGCGGCCATATGATGCCAGCGGCCGATGCAAAATTCGATAGTGAGGCCATGTCGGAATCATTCCTGCTGACCAATATGTGCCCCCAGGTTGGTGCGCTTAACCATGGTGCATGGAAATCGCTTGAAGAGAAATGCCGTAACTGGGCTGACATCGACAGCGCAATAATCATCGTCACTGGGCCGATACTGACAGACCGCATAACTGATTACATCGGGGAGTCGCAAGTGGCTGTCCCACAACGTTTCTTCAAAGTGGTATTGTCGCCCTTCTCCGACCCTCCGCGTGCCATCGGCTTCATAATGCCTAACGGAAAAGTGCCTGGCGGCATGCAGGCCGCTGCTGTAAGCGTTGATGAGGTAGAAGCGGCAACAGGATATGATTTCTTTTCTGCCCTACCCGATGATATCGAAAATGAAATTGAAAGCCAATGCAAATTCCATTATTGGAGTACACTAAAAAGGGAATGACCAACGAAGATACAATCTGCGCAATATCCACGCCATCTGGTGTTGGCGGTATTGCCGTCATACGCGTTTCCGGCCCGGAATCAATAGACATCGCCGATTCGATATGGAAAGGGGCCCGGCTGGCCGATGTGCCGTCACATACGGTACATCTAGGAACTATAATCGATGATACCTCCGGATGCAAAGAGCCGCTGGATCAGGCGGTGGCAACCATATTCCGTAGTCCGCATTCCTATACTGGCGAAAATGTAGTGGAATTTTCCGTTCATGGGTCTAAATATGTACAACGCCAACTGATTAACCTTTTGATTAACCACGGTTGCCGCCTGGCCGAAGCCGGCGAATTTACCAGACGCGCGTTCTCCGCAGGCCAGATAGACCTTGCTCAAGCTGAGGGCGTAGCCGATGTTATTGCTTCAACGTCACGCTCCGCCCATAGGCTTGCCGTCAGCCAGATGAGAGGTGATTTCTCATCAAAGCTTGCTGAACTGCGCGAACGGCTTTTGGAGCTGTCGGCATTACTGGAACTGGAACTGGATTTCTCAGAAGAGGACGTAGAGTTCGCATCGCGCAAACACCTTCTGGAACTTGCAGAAGAAGCACACGGCACGGTAACGAGACTGGCATCGACATTTTCCCGTGGTGCAGCCATCCGGGATGGTATCCCTGTGGCTATAATCGGGCGCACAAATACGGGTAAATCGACCCTACTGAACACATTGCTACACGATGACCGTGCCATTGTATCGGAAATACATGGCACTACCAGGGATATAGTGGAAGATACAATCGATATCGGTGGTACTTTATTCAGGATAATCGATACGGCAGGCCTGCGTGACACCTCGGACGAAGTAGAGTCAATAGGCATAGACCGTGCCCTGGAGCGTGCATCACGCGCAAAGATAATATTGTGGATGACTGATGCCACTGATACATGCGATTCCATACGTGAAAGCTATTCACGAATGTCGTCTTGCCTGTCAGAAGGCCAGGACATGATTGCGGTTGTCAATAAAATTGACGCAATATCAGACCCAAAGAAATTAGAGGAAATAGACCAGACAATATCTGGGTTGCATCCTGACGCTACAATGATACATTAATCGGATAAGATTTATCTCGGTATCTCTTTCTTGAGTGGTTGG
>VSPW01000237.1 GCA_009775535.1 Muribaculaceae bacterium | reverse complement strand
GCCGAAAAAATAGCCTTAAAGAACTCCGTCCCGGCACGCAACGTAGCCGACATATGGTCTACACCCTCCGATATCAGCTCCACATAGTCATCAATTATCACCACCGAATTATCCACAATCATGCCAAGTGATACGATGAGGCATGCAAGCGTAACTGTATTCAGCTCAATGTCAAATGCATAAAATAATCCTAGCGATATAAATATGGCTACAGGTATTGTCGAAGCTGCAATTAACGCTACCTTGAACGGAAGCAGCAACATTATCACCACTACCACCGCGATTATCGCAATTATAAGCTCCACAAGGAAATAGTTCACAGAACTGTTTACCACCACAGGCTGATCAGTAATCTTGAAGAGCGTAACACCCGATGGTATTTCTTTTTGGAATTCTTCAAGCTGCCGGTCCACATCAGACCCCATGTCCACTATGTTGTGTCCTGGCTTCATTTGCACACTCAGCAGTATGCATTTTTCATAATTATTGGTTATATAGCTTGTCGGGGCTGGGTATTCCTTGGTTACATCGGCGATGTCGCCCAAACGTACGACCGCACCATCTGGCGTGGAAAAAACCACCATATCCTTCACCTCCTGGACAGTGCCAACGGCCCTGTCTACCAAAATAGGCTGCGTATATACCCCATCACGCAATTCACCGCCTGACGTCTTGAAACCTTGAGCCAGTAAAGTCGCTGCTATTGCATTCTCACCAAGTGCATAATGGCGTAGTTTCTCCGGATTGAACCGTACAGCCACCTGTTCGTCCTGCTGGCCGAACACCTGCATCTGACCGACACTGCAGATTGATCGCAATCTGTCCTTAAGCCTATCCATATAGTCTCCAAGCTCCCGGAAAGTCTTATCCTCACTCTGCATTGTAATAAGCAATGCGGATGTATCCCCGAAACTGCTCAAAGTCTCCACTCCAAGAACACCTGGAGGCAGTTTCAGTTTTACATTCTCCATCCCTATCTTGAAACCGTTCCAGAATGAATCAGTATTTTCCACATTGTCATCAAGTTCCACAAAGATTATCAGCGTTCCTGCCGTAATCTGGCTATGTGTTTTGGCTTTATCGACCTCCTTATACGAAAATATATAATCTTCAAGAGGCTTGAGCACCTCGTCTTCAATCTGCTCCACAGTAGCGCCCGGATATATCGCCCCTACTACCCCTTCCCTGATTGTAAAATTAGGGAATTCGTTCTTGTCCATTACCTTTAGGGCATAGATGCCAAAAGCTATAAGCACCGCAGTCAGAAGGATTATCTCCTTCCTGTATTTAACCCCTATCGCCACAATTGGCGATGGCTTCGGTCTATCAATCTGGTCTGCCATGACAGCTTGAATTACATGTTATTTAAAATAGGTTCCACAGGTGTCCCCGTGCTCACTTTTGGCATACCGGAAACAATGACACTGTCCCCGGAATAAACACCACCAGACACATAAATGCCATCATCCCCGATTCCACTTACAGTCACATACTTGCGCTCAGCCTTACCATTACGGACAATCCATACAAAATTACGGTTATTCCAATCAAGCAATACCGACTGAGACGGAAGGACTATAGCCTGACTATCTGATACACCTGCACCGCCATATACTATCTTGACAGTTCCCGTCATCCCAGGAAGAATCCTTGTATCTTTGGGGACAGACACCTTAACAGCATAGCTCCTCGTCAACGGATCTGCTTCCACTGCCTTCTGTATGACCTTTCCATCCAGCGTTTCACCATCAATGACAGATAGCCCGACAGAAACCGGGTCTCCCTCATTTATCCGATCTATCTCTCCTTCAGACACATGTATTGACATCTTTATATCATCAACGCCTACTATGGTAAATACAGGAATACCTGCCATCACATTCTGTCCCACTTCTGCCAGCTTTTTTGACACAACACCCGAAACAGGTGAATACAATGCCGCATCTGAGACCTCCCTGGCCGCAATTTCGGCCGCATTTGAAGCCTGCTTAAGCTTACTTTGCACCTCGACCCACTTGATCTCAGGCAATGCATCCGCATCATGAAGCTTTTTCAAACGTTCATAAGCATCACGCGCCTCCGCTAGTGTAGCCTGCGCTATGTTATTGGCATTGACAAGGCTTCCGCTTTCCACTCTTGCAAGAAGCTGCCCCTTTGCCACTCGCTGTCCTTCGGCCACATATATATGACTGATTGTTCCGGGCACAGAGAAACTCACCGCACTTTTCTGGTCCGACTCAACAATGCCCGAGTAAGTACGGGCATCCGAATCTGAAACAATCCGGGGCACAACCACACCTACGCGAACAGGGGCTTGTTCTGTAATAGGCT
>VSPW01000236.1 GCA_009775535.1 Muribaculaceae bacterium | reverse complement strand
CCGACAAAGCCAACACAATGACCGGGATATAAAAAGGAATATTAAGTCTCATAAACTTTTAGATTTACATAGTGGAACGTGATGTATCATTTTATGATATCATTAAAACTATGTTTAACCATTAAAAGTTTAATTTATTTAACCTCCAGACAGATATTAACAATTAAGGAAACCATATAGAAAAACTCCCCCTTTATGCCTATTGGAAATCCAATAGAATAAATCACGCCTTACCAGCCATCCGCCAAAGCTCATAATAGCCATTATTAACACCATCAACATTTTTATATAGATGATATCCCGTCACTTTCTTGCACATGACGGATATTTTTTGTAATTTTGTGCGCTCGAAAAAGCATAACTATAATTTTATTCACCTAAACCATCCGAAAGAATGCATCTCAATTCTGAAGAAAAAGTAGAAATCTTTGAGAAGTACGGTAAGGGCAAGACTGACACTGGCTCACCTGAAGCACAGATTGCATTATTCTCAGTCCGTATTGCTCATTTGACTCAGCACCTGAAGTCAAATCACAAGGATTATACCACTGCGCGTGCTCTTAAGATGCTTGTAGGTAAGCGCCGCCGCCTCCTTGATTACCTGATCAAGAAGGACATCACTCGCTACCGTGCAATCATCGCACAGAAAGAGCTCGGTATCCGCAAGTAAGGCTCAGCCTCTGCTTAACGATTACACCAGGCGATGGACTCTCATAGAGATCCATCGCCTGTTTTTTATATAGAAATAAAAAAAGGGGACACCGTGGCAGATTTGTCTTCGGCGTCCCCTAACCAGGGAGAGGGAATGAGTAAGGGCTACAAAGAGCCCTGTTAACACATTTCACTGCTTCTTTATGACCCGCCATTTCCTGACGGATCAAATATAAGACACCTGCCACTGTAAAAAGTTTAAGGACTAGCCCCACGATTCTGCTTTATTTAACACCATTAGACGCTTGTTAACAGCAACATGCCGTCACACCTTTTCCCTTAAAGGATTATTTGCAGGACGTATCAGCAGGCGCAATGACGAACTGAATGAGAAATAGCCCCACACCCAGTTGATGAACACGACAATCTTATTGCGCATGCCCATAAGTGAAATCAGGTGCACCACCATCCACATCACCCACGCCAACGAACCGGAAAGATGGAAATTCGAGGTCTGCACCACTGCCTTATTACGTCCGACTGTAGCCATAGTCCCCTTGTCCTTATAACGGAAAGGACGTTCCATCTTACCTCTGTTTAGGTTATAGGCAAGATTCCGAGCCTGCTGTATCGCACCCTGTGCCAATTGCGGCACTCCGCGTGGATATCGCTCATCAGCATGCATAGAGATGTCCCCTATCGCATAGACATCATCAAGTCCTTCGATACGGTTGTATTCATCCACAACAAATCTGCGGCCAGCCCCTTGCCTGACATCTGTACCAACCATCGTGAACCCGCATCCTGTCACACCGGCTGTCCATATCACCATCCCTGAAAACAATGATGACCCATCATCAAACATTATCAGATTGTCCTCATATTTCTTCACCGTGCGTCCAAGCATGACATTAACCATCAATGCCCGGAGATACTCCTCGGACTTCCTCCTGGCAAGGTCTCCCATAAACCCAAGCAGATGCTGCGACCCTTCCACAATGTTTATCGTCACTTCATCTTGCGATATCGAAGGGTATTCACGCGGCACGATGTAGCGTTTCATCTCCCCCAGAGCACCGGCAACCTCTACGCCTGCCGGCCCTCCGCCTACTACAGTGAAAGTCAACAGCCGTCGGCGCGATTCTGCATCATGGCACACAGCCGCACGCTCCAGACGTTCCAGTATATCATTCCGGCAACGTAATGCCTCAGCCGTAGATTTCAACGTATGTACAGAATCCTCAAGCCCCGGTATTCCAAAAAAATTATTTGTAGTCCCTGCTGCAATCACCAGCTTGTCATAAGCAATGGTTTCATATTGTGTAGATACGGTCTTTGAAGCCACATCAACAGTATGTACCTCTCCGATATGGAAACGTGCGCCATGGGCACGTTCCTTACGCATCTCACGCCTCAACGGAAACGATATGCTTGGCGCATCCAGACCAGAAGTGGCTACTTGATAGAACAATGGAGGAAATGAATGGTAATTGTTCCTGTCGATAATCACAATATCCCATAGATTCTTGTCAAGGCGTTTCACCAGATTCAAGCCGCCGAAACCTGCCCCTACTATGACTATTTTCTGCTTATTTCCCATCTAATACTGATTTTTAGTAAAAATATAACGACAAGACTATCGATATTGTTACTATTTAAATAAATTTTGCAGGAAAATATGCATGAAACGCTTGTAGATTCAAAATTAATGC
>VSPW01000235.1 GCA_009775535.1 Muribaculaceae bacterium | reverse complement strand
CATTGAAAGAGTGCCCGTAGCCGCCCTGAGTGTCGATGGCATTGTATATCACCGCGCGGCCGGCCATAAGCTCGTTAAGAATCAGCTGGTTCCAGTCACCGCGGTAATTGTCGCGCCATATGTACTTCACCGTAGCCTCCGGATATCCGAAATTATTGACAAGGCCCTTCGATATGCGGTCGACCTCGTTCGACGGAATCCCCGACCCGTCTGTGCCGTAGTTCATCCTCACCGACATGCCCGCATGCCACATCAGGCGCGCGGCCTCGTCATAAGCGCCCGCACCCGACAGGATGTCAGTCCAGTTATACGCGCGCTGCTCGTCAAAATTTATCGTAAGCCTGCCATAGTTGGCCGAGACATATGTCGAGCTGCCCGTAGGGCGTCCCGGATACTGCTGTACGCTCATGGCCTGGCTCATTGCCACAGCCACACAGCCAACAAGGGCCTCACCGCGTGGGCAATACTTGTTGAACGGCGACGGCTGGTTCCAGTTCACCTTTATCAGGGGCTCCACCTCAGACCCCGCGCGCGACCTTCCCGCTGACGGCCCGCGCCAGTCCTCACACATGGTCAGCCCGTTGTCCGAAGCTATGGCGCGTACCTCATGGCCGTATACCTTGAGCACGCCCTCCATATTCTCCGGAAGGTTTCCGGCATCAAGCGAACCGGTCGTGGAATACCCGATGATAGGCGCTGCCTTGTCATCGGCCGACACTATGGCCCATCCCTGCGGGGCGTAGTTGATGATGTAATAGCCGTCAGTTGCGGCCTCCACGCTGCGCAGAGTGTGGTAGGCGCTTGAGCGGGCGTCCAGGAACTCCCCGCCATAGCCGATGGCCCGTTCTGTAGTGACATGGGCGGCTTCTGCTGCCGACACAGCTGCCAATGCCGCCAAGGAGAGAAAAAACAGTCTTTTCATAAAATTAGGGAATGTGAAATCTGTAAAAATGAGGTTATTTGAGACAATCGGCGTGCATGGTGGAAGAGCCCACAATGCACGCCGATAAGTTCAGTTATTGTCCCGTGGGATTATTGTATCTTGGTAAGGCTCATGTTGGTCCACTGGAACCATACGTAGCCTGCGAAGCCACCGCCTGGTTCATAGAGGCCGCCTGCAAAGAGTGCCGATGGAGCGAACAGTATCTCTGAATAGTCCTGTGAGGCAGTAGCCGATACAGCACCTGAAGAGATATATGAATTTCCGCTCACAGAGCCCAGCTTTACGTCCATGTTGCCGATACCATCGAAGCCGACCTGTTCAGCTATGGTCTGGCCATACTGGAACGTGAGTGAAGCGGTCTTCTCTACGGCGTCGAACGACAGGCTCGCCTTCAGGCCGGCCCATGCATAGCCCTGCAGGCCTGCGACGGTCAGTTCCTTCAGATAGCCTTCCTCGCCTTCGTTCACACCGGAGATTATCCATGTCTGGCTTACGGCTGCGCCGTTTGAAGGATTGGTTGCCCTGAACGTATATGTGCCCTGGACATAGGTATAGGCATCAACTAGGTAGTGGTCGTCGTCAAGGATGGTGATGGTACATGTGGCGTTAGGGCCTACATTGGCGCCCTGTGCCGACACGATGGATGCAGAGAACACGCGGTCCTCATTTACCTCATTGTCACCGGTAGGGATGATCTCGAAATAGCCCTCGGTCTGCCCCTTGGGTATTGTTATTGTCTTTGAGGTGATTACATAATGGATGTCCTCCATTGCAGGCTCAGTGGTCTCCTCAGCGACATCGATTGTCACCTTGACAGGACCGTTGGGGACTCCGTCAAGCACCACCGGTATGCGGTAGTAGGTGGAGGAAAAGTCCTCGGCCATCAGCATGGTCGCATCCTTCATGTTGACTGTCACGTCAGAAGTGTTCAGGTTGTCATCATCGGAGCATGCGGCAAGCATGAGTGCCGACAGTGCTGCCACAGATATCTTATAAAATTTCATAATGATGTTCGTTGGTTAAGTGTTGTTAATAGCCAGGATTCTGTTGGCCTTCAAGCTGCGGGTTGATGTCCATCTCGGCCGATGGGATAGGCCAGGTGTAGCGGAAGTCTCCGGAATTGTAGGACACTGTGACTCCGAGAGGGTTCACTGCACCTGAAAGCGGGCTGGTGTTGTTTGCTGCCTGGTCGATTATCGAATAGTCGCCGTTGCGGGAGAAGCCCTGTTTCCAGCGGCGCAGGTCGCCCATACGGAAGCCTTCACCGATAAGCTCGATCTTACGCTCGTTGCGGATTGCCTGTACAAGGGCGTTGTCCTGATAATGTACTTCCTCGAAGTCTGCTGCCGCAAAACGCTTTTCCCTCAGGTCGTTGAGAGCCTTGTTGGCTTCTGTCGTGTTGCCCAGGGCCGCGTAGGCC
>VSPW01000234.1 GCA_009775535.1 Muribaculaceae bacterium | reverse complement strand
TACCAGACGCACCAGTCGTATTCAGCCCTCACATCAACCGGACGCCTGGCCGATTCATATGAGAAATGCGGACTTCGTTATGCACCAAACGGCACATTCAACAGCTACCACACCGAAGACTATACAGACAGCCGCATTGACCATATATTTGTATCGCCAGACGTACAAGTCGACAAATATGGAGTGCTCACCGACACATACCGCACACAGATAGAAGAATGTAACGACTCTATATCCAAGGCAAATGACGCCCCAACGGAAATAACCCTCCGGCCATATACCGCGCGCGTACCCTCAGACCACTTCCCTGTAATGGTCCAGGTATCGATATAAATTAGAGTTACTGCATAGTATGGCAATGAGAAATCGTTAATAGTATTACGATATGGCACAATTCAATAAATACGACTCTCTGATTGACCTATCGACTATAAAAGATTATTGCCGGGAAAATGGCCGTTTGTGTCGTTACGCAAAAGAGGAAACATTTGTGCAACAGGGAACAGTCGGCAAATATCTTGGGGTGGTGGAATCCGGCTATTTCAAATACACCACAATCACGTCTTCGGGCAATGATGCAGTAGTCGGGTTTGCTTTTGAAGGAACAATAGTAGCTGATTACTATAACTCTTTTAACGGGCTTCCATCGGAAACCACGATAAAGGCTGGAATTGATTGTTCTGTATCACAAATCCGCATCGCAGAAGCACGAAATATATTCAACTCTGTGTTTGACGGAAATCTTTCAAAGATTAATGGTGTGTTGTTCAGCGAAATTTATTCACGCTATCTTGAATTGTACAGGAAGACACCGACAGAAAGATACCTTGACATGATATCGTTGTATCCTCAGATTCTGGACATCGTTTCTTTAAAGGATATTGCCTCCTATCTGCTCATCACTCCGATATACCTGAGCCGAATCCGAAAAAATCTTGCAAAAAAGAACGGTGAATAAAACTTGTTTTATTCCTAAATCGTCTTTTTCATCTAACTTGCGCGCCGTAACCAGTAAATTGGAAAACAAACAATCAAAAAGTTATGAAATTTATTTACATACTTTTGCTTATATTATACCCAATAACGGTTTTGGCCGCTCCTATCACTCCAGACGCTGCCTTGAATAGGCTACACCATCAGAATCGTTCCCGTATTCGAGGGGATGTCAAAACTACACAATACAGGATTTCAGGAATCCTGACTGACAGTTGCGGAAACAATACTGTTTATCTTTTCGATTCTGAAGACGGTTTTGTAGTATCTCCTGCCGATGACGCCCTGCCAGCGGTACTGGGTTATGGCGACGGTAAAATGTATGATTCTGCCGGAAATCTGCCAATCGGATTCCGCGAGTGGTTGCAATATATGAGCCAACGCGTTGCAGATGCAGCCGCCGGGGAAAATGTAGCAAACGGCATCCCTTCAGTTGGCGAGGCTATAGCTCCTCTCTGCACGACTTCATGGGGGCAAGAAGAACCATTCAATCTGGACTGTCCGGAATATAACGGAGAAAAGTGCCTTTCGGGATGCGTGGCTACTGCATTGGCTCAAGTGATGAAATATCACAACTGGCCTCTGCAAGGTAAAGGAGAGCTGGAATATCGCGCCGAGAAAATCAGAACCGATATTTATACAGACTTTTCTCAATATACACTTGATTGGGGCAATATGCTTGATGACTATTTCACACCATCCGCCACCGAACAGCAGAGACAAGCCGTAGCCCACCTGTTGCGCGGTGTGGGGGGAAGTGTTCGTATGAACTATTCTCCGACAGCTTCCGGCAGCGATGTCAATGATGCCGCCCAAGCTCTATTGAAATATTGGGACTACAGCGACGATATAATACATATGCGCCGGAGCTGGTTCTCACTTAGGGACTGGTCTCAGTTGCTCTACGATTCATTGAAGAGCTACGGCCCGATATTTTACGCCGGCTTTTCCATGTCATCTGCCCATGCATTTGTATGCGACGGTTATGACGGCGAAGGATTGTTCCACTTCAACTGGGGCTGGGACGGCAAGGCCGACGGATACTTTGCCATTGACTTTCTCAACCCTCTCGAAGAGAATGAACCATGGATAACCGGCTATAACAGCGGTCAGAGCGCATTATTGAATATTCGTCCACGTTCGCCAGAAAATCCCGGAACGCGCACTTATGCCGTATGGTTAGATTCATATTATATCAATCCTGCAACAGGATTTAATGACGATGAAATCCATTCGCTCCATCCCGGCGACAAATTCAAGATGAGGGGCGATTGCGACAATTACGGTCCTTTTGTCATTCCTGCCGGTTCTAAATTTGCACCCGTATTCACATCTTTTTACGACGGCACGTCTGTCCAGTCCATCATTGTT
>VSPW01000233.1 GCA_009775535.1 Muribaculaceae bacterium | reverse complement strand
GCATACCATATTTTTTATATGTTCCTTAAATATAGAAATGGGCCTCTCCCATCCCATAGCGCCAAGCATAGCCGCTCCTGAAAATCCATGACATTTCAAATCCATAAAGCGGTCAGGCGTCACGCCACCCATTGCGATGACACATTGGCCGCCAAAAGAATCGCCTGTAAAACCTTTGAATCCATACATGCCTTTATATCCAGGTTTTGAGATAGAATCAAATACAGGGGACAATGTCACATAGTCACATGTGGAACTTGACCGGACTTCATCGAGGCTATGGCATGATCGGGACAGCTTGCAAGGACGCCAGCCATGCGGCAACATGGAAATACGGGAATTGAGTTGCAAACCTGTACCATATACCATAGCAAGCTCAGGGGAATCATGTAATGTTATCCTCTCATGCATACTCTCTGGTATTGAATCAAGTATGCGTGAGACCGTGCCAGAATCAATGCCAGGATGCCGAAGATGTACCCTCCAGAAACCGGCTTTGAGGACCGCGATTATCTTATCCGGTTCATCTTCGGACATAATCGGATCTGTCACGGCTATAAGATGAAACCTATCCTCCATATGCGGCTTTTATAATCACGACATCATCACCATCAATAAGTGAATGTCCCGACCATTGGGGGCGGCGCACCAAAGAGCCATTCACGGCAACAGCCACCCCGACCTCCACATCGGAATATTGTCTAACGACGTCTTCTACTGTAAAAGGCGCATCGACTTCAACAACGGTATTGTTAACTTTTATCTTCATCGTGATGAATATTGGTTTATAATCCGAAACATATGGTTTACCGGTCCGTTACCATGGCCCAACGAATATCCTGCCCCATTTTCGATAGCAGAATGCAACCATCCTATAGCTTCACTACAGGCCTCCGCCAATTCCATCCCCCGAGAGAGATTGGATGCTATCGCAGATGACAGTGTACATCCCGTTCCATGAGTGTTGACTGTATCGATCCGTGGATTGGTAAAACGTAGTATCCCAGAATCATCATTGGCCGCATTGACCAGAAAATCGGTCAGCATTACGCCCTGCGCATGGCCGCCTTTGACAAGCACCGAATTGCATCCACATTGCCTTATAATGCAATCAGCCACATTAATACAATCCTCCTCTGTAGCTATTTCCATTCCAGATATAGCAATTGCCTCCGGAATATTAGGCGTGATAATTTCTGCTAACGGAAACAGCCGTTCCTTCATAGCCTCCAACGCTCCTGATGAAGACAGATGGTCTCCCGATGTGGAAACTATCACGGGATCTACCACCACGTGTGTCAAGCCATAATGTTCAATTGCCTCTGCCACAATATTCACACTGTCGCTATCTGGCAACATACCGACCTTCACTGCATCAGGAGTTACATCCGACAAGACTGCATCAAGCTGTCCCCGCAAAAGACGTCCTCCTACAGGTTCAAAAGAATTTACCCCACATGTATTCTGCGCTGTAACCGCGGTAATCGCGGTCATTGCATACACGCCATGTGCGGTACATGTCTTTATGTCTGCCTGGATGCCTGCGCCTCCAATACTGTCACTACCGGCTATTATCAACACCGTATTATAATGTAAAGCCACTCTTTAGTCTATATTATTCCGCAGACATGGAATGCTATGTGAAAAATAGGATATCCGGGCTTTAATTTGCTCAAACCTGTCACATATTCCCTTCGCCGGCATTATCCGGATCAGGTTCCAAGGGTATTATCTCAGCCTGGATATACATTATATCGTCCAAGCACCCCATGTGTGGAAAATTAAGTATATGTTAAATTATCTCTGTTTTTTATTTCTTGTATACAGCAACCGTGTATCAGTAATCACCATGTCAACCCCCACATCATGAGGCTCAACATCAATCTCATCAACCAGTTGAAAATCATATGCAATGCCAATACGGGTCGCTGATGTATCGGCCAGCAGGCGGTCATAGTAGCCTTTGCCGCGTCCAACCCTGTTTCCACGCCGGTCATATGCCACAGCCGGGACTATCACCATGTCCATTTCCCCAATGGAGATACATCCCTCTCCAGTAGGTTCTTCAATGTTGAATGCACCCAGCTTCAATTCAGCCCTGTCGTACGGCAATATGTCAAGGTCTACACCATTGACACGCGGCAGGAAAAATGATTTCCGTCCGGCCCACTTGTCAAGAAAATCATGCGTGGAAAGCTCGTCAGGTAGGGAATGGTACATCAATATATTCCTTGCCATAACAAATGCGGCTGTCTTCTCCAACAAAGCAAAAACCTTTGCGGCAGCTGTTGCCCGTTCCACATCGTCCAACAACGCTTTATGGGCCTTTACACGTCGGCGTGTATCGTCTGTATTCATTCCGGGCAATTTTTAATTTCATATA
>VSPW01000232.1 GCA_009775535.1 Muribaculaceae bacterium | reverse complement strand
GTCAGTGACCTCCACTTGGGACATATGGAAGTCGGATATTCGTGTCCTTTTGTAGGTGAGCGCCTCAAGAACTCTGGCTTGCGTAGCCGTTTCGGAGTCAATGTCGTGAGCATACAGCGCGGAGGTACAGTATACAATATCCCTGATGCGGATATGCGCATATTTCCGGGCGATGTGCTCGGGATTGTCGGTACAGACTTGCAGATACAACGGTTGCTGCCAATTGTGGAACAGTCTGACGATGAGATGTTTGCTAGCTCTGATGAGTATCATTTTACAAATTTTCTGTTGCCTGAAGAGTCCATGCTTGTAGGCAAGACATCAGCATCGGCATCTGTCAGAAACACATATCACGTGCTTGTTGTGGCAATACGCCGTGGCGAAGAATACATCGATGTTACGCCCGATACTGTATTTGAGGCAGGCGATATTCTTTGGGTGGCAGGCCCGAGGAGTGCGATAACAGAATTAAAAGATAAATGAGTATGGCAACTGCACACCGCATATTATTTTGCATCATCGCGTTATTACCCTTTATATCTTCAAATGGTGCTGTTGTTCACAGGAGTGACACATTGATAAGCCTCATCACCTGCCACGCCGGGCCTGAGATATATGAGCTTGAAGGGCATTCTGGAGTACGTATAGCCACTCCGGCGTATGACTATGTGCTGAATTATGGGCTTTTTGATTTTAATGCGCCTGGATTCGTATACCGTTTTGTAAAAGGGGAGACTGACTATTTTGTTGGCCTTGCCGACTTCAATTCGTTTGTGCAGTCATATGCCGCACAGGGACGGCGTGTTGTTGAGCAGCAGCTTGACCTTACAGGTGAGGAGAAATCAAATATTATAGATTTGGCCCAGAAGGCGCTGTTGCCTGAAAATAGGGTATATAGGTATAACTATGTTAAAGACAACTGCTCTACCAGGTGTCTGCAACTTATTGAGGCTGCGGTAGGCGACACTTTGACATTTAAGCGAGGGGATGGTATGCCGGAAAATACCACGTTCCGCCGTGAGATGAAGCGCTTCCACGGATCGTATCCATGGTATCAATTCGGGATAGATATGGCATTGGGGAAAGGTATAGACTATCCGTTGGCGTTACGCGAACGTGCTTTCGCTCCCGTTATGTTGCAATATCTGATGGACTCTGCCAGTCTTGCCGGTCATGATGGAATGCCTCGCAATATAGTGGGGCAGACAGTGGAGCTTTTCCCTGGTATCGATGGGGGTGCTTCATTGCCTTCCACCCCGTGGTGGGCAACACCATTTGTCGCTGCTGTTGTACTGTTTCTATTGTCAGTCAGTATCACTGTACGCGATATTTCCAGACAGCGTGTTTCCCGGTGGTTTGACTCTTTACTCTTTGGTATAGTAGGACTGTCAGGCTTTCTTCTGACATTCCTTATCTTCGTTTCAGTACATGAGGCCACCTCGCCAAACTATCTGTATATGTGGCTGAATCCTTTTGTGTTGGTTATTTCGGTTGCGATATGGATTAAAAGCGCGAAAAATGTGGTATTGTGCTGCCATTTCATTAACTTTGCACTTGTTTCGCTCATGGCTGTCTTGTGGCCGTTCCTGTCACAGTGCGGCAATTGGGCATTCATACCGTTGATAGCCGCCGATTTATTGCGCTCGGTGAACTATATATATATTAATTGTGTTAAAAATCCTACGGGCAACACACGCCGTTAAAGATAACATGCATCACAAGAAACAATATCCGCATTCTGGCCTCATTGCAGCCCTTATCGCCTCTATGGTGACAATGGCTATACCGGTACGGGCTGTAGTCACAGAGCGTCCACGGCTTGTATTGGGGATAGTTGTAGATGGGCTCGACCGTGAATACGTGGAGCAGTTGATGGAATATTTCGGCGAAGGAGGTTTCAAGCGGCTATCCACGCAAGGAGTGGTGATAGAGAATGCCGATTTTGGCACGCCTTTGTCATCTGCTGCCGCCACTTCTGTGATTATGACTGGAGCGTCGCCTTCGGTATCAGGGATAACTGCCGATGTGGTCTTTGACTATGGCAAGCTTATGGCCCGTCCTGTGCTTGCAGACAACCAGACGCTAGGTAACTATACTACAGAGACCTATTCGCCAGTAGCACTGAGGGTATCGACTATTGGGGACGAACTGAAGATTGCCGGGGCTGGGACATCATTGGTGTACTCCATTGCCCCGGATGCCAATCAGGCTATAATCCTTGCCGGTCATGCGGCAAACAATGCATCCTGGCTAAACGATGATAATGCCAACTGGGCCACAACGACATATTACCGTGATGTGCGAATACGGTAGGGACATCACGGTAATATGTCGTTGTGGCCCAGTTGGCATGATCATCGTTTAGCCAGGATGCATTGTTTGCCG
>VSPW01000231.1 GCA_009775535.1 Muribaculaceae bacterium | reverse complement strand
GGCTGCATACTCATAGGCCCTATGACCAACCATGAATGCGAACCTTTTATATCGGGGGCAATAAACGGAGTGACCAGCAACAATATGGAAACTGCAATATATACAGGATATGCATATGTCTCATACATGCGGGAATCAACAAGCAGCACCACAAGGCCCAAAACCAACGATAGGCCTATCCAGCGAAGCTGTTTGCCGGAGAACTCGTCAAAAGAGAAAAGGCTTGCGTGGTCGAAATCATAAGATGCAGCATATATGCTCACCACCCCCGCAAATACCATCAGCAGGTACAAAACTACCGTAACCCAATCAAGATTACGGAATACGGACTGCCCTGCAGCCCTTCCGCTACCTCTTAGACGTTCCATAATAGATTGTTGAATTTAGCATTTGTTCCTCCATGTATTTACGGGGTTCAGAAATCTTACCAGTAAGGTACTTTTCCATTACCAGGCTACCGATAGGGACGCCATAAGTGGCGCCAAACCCGGCATTCTCGACATACACAGCAATCGCAATCTTAGGGTCATTGTATGGGGCAAACCCCATAAATGCCGAATGGTCCTTGCCATGAGGGTTCTGAGCAGTGCCAGTCTTGCCGGCCACTTCAATGTCAGGGAGCGCAGCACGGCGGCATGTACCACCAGTAACAGCCATACGCATGCCTTCTGCTACCGCATCATAGTACTCCAGATCTATCGTAGGCCTACGGCGTGCCAGGATATCTTCTGGCATTACTGTATCCTGTATCGCTTTTACGATATGCGGCGTAATAAACCATCCACGGTTGGCAACAGTGGCACAAAGATTGGCAATCTGCAAAGGAGTGGCCAGGACTTCCCCCTGTCCGATTGAAACCGATATTATTGTGTTGCCGCTCCATCGTCCCTCTCCGTAAGGACGGTCATAATACTTGGAGTTCGGTAAAAATCCACGGCCTTCATTTGGAAGGTCAATTCCTAACTTGTAGCCATATCCCATTGAAACAAGATGGTTTTTCCATACCTCAAATGCCTTTGAGGAAGAGCCGTATTTAGAACGCCGGTCTATCATATTCTTAAATCCCCAACAGAAAAAGGCATTACATGAAGTCTGCAATGCAGGCTTGAGCGCCAAAGGCGACCCATGGGCATGGCAACCCACACGCAGCCCGCCATTAATATATCCATGGTAGCATGGATATGCCGTATTGAGATTGATTATGCCTTCCTGCAGGAGGATAAGGCCTTGGGTCGGCTTAAAAGTTGACCCGGGAGGATATGCGGCCTGAAGGGCACGATCGTATAATGGCCTCGCCTCATCCTTCACAAGTTTCTGATAGTTTTCACCGCGCTGCCGCCCAACAAGCATCGTAGGATCATAGGAAGGAGCAGAAACCATGCATAGTATCTCACCTGTTTTGGGCTCAATAGCCACCACAGCCCCACGTTTCCCAACCATAAGCGATTCGGCATACTGTTGCAGGCGGACATCGATACTCAATGTCAGATCCCTTCCAGAAATAGGCGCCACATCATGTGCGCCATTCTCATATTTTCCTTGTATACGCCCATGCGCATCACGTATTAGTATCTCAACACCTTTATGTCCACGCAGATACGGTTCATAAGAGCGCTCAACGCCAAGATCCCCACAATAGTCACCTGGGGAATAATAATCATCACGTTCGATGTCACGCGCATTTACCTCCCTAATGTTCCCCAATATATTTCCTGCTGTTGGGTAATTATATTGCCTTAATATGCGTTTTTGTATAAAGAATCCAGGAAAACGGTAAAGTTTCTCTTGCAACCGGCCATAATCCTGCGCTGAAAGGTGACTCATAAACTGCTGCGGGGTATATGAGGAATATCCTGGATTCAAGCGACGGTCTTTCATGTCTGAAATGCGCCGATCGAACTGCTGACGCGTTATATTCAACGCATTACAGAAATCAAGTGTATCAAACGGCTCAACATCCCTTGGTATCATCATAACATCATATGCCGGTTGATTGAATACGACCAGTTCCCCATTACGGTCGTACATAAGCCCCCGTGACGGATACACCGTTTTCTTGAGGAAAGCATTGCTGTCAGCAGAGCGCTTGTATACATCGTCATCAATCTGGAGAGAA
Organism: Muribaculaceae bacterium; assembly: GCA_009775535.1. Taxonomy (GTDB): domain Bacteria; phylum Bacteroidota; class Bacteroidia; order Bacteroidales; family Muribaculaceae; genus CAG-873. Next base: position 294 of record VSPW01000231.1, on the reverse strand, counting down.
TGCAATCTCACCAGATATATACCGGCTATCAGCAACAGAATTCCGGCTATAACATATTTCCTTTTTTCTAAAGTATAGTCTTTTCTCATTTATGCATCATTATTACCCTCATGAACGTCTGTAAGGACCTACGCTAATTGAACTTAAGGCGTACAGGATTATAAATGTAAGTCCACCAGAGGACACAATCCTGACAAATAGTTGCCATGGATGGAAAAATCCGAATGCCTCAATGACGAACACCAGAGTGCAATAAATGAAAGTCATAGCCATAAGGTACTTTACATATGCAGG
>VSPW01000230.1 GCA_009775535.1 Muribaculaceae bacterium | reverse complement strand
TAGCACTCTACTGCCCACCGTCGGCAGCGTCCGAAGCGAAAAAGAGACAGAAGGAAAACAATACATTTACAGCTTCTGCTATTCCTTCCAGGTCTCTGAACCTGGATTCATTATTTTGTAAAATTGTTGCAACAGATGCAGAATAAAGAGGTATTTGTTTTTGTATGTTTACAATATCCATTGTTAATACGCCTTCTTTATATATCCCAGTAATTATACGGGCATTGGTGTAGTAATTGGACCAATATGATGGTGGGTACATATAAAATGGAGAGTATCCGTTGTAAACAGTCCCCCAATATGGCCCTGCGTAAGGAATACCTCCAGGAGGTATTGCGGGTTCAGTAGCAATTTCTCTTTTTACTGTAAGTGCAATATTTACAAGTAGAGGAGATGAAGGGTCTTCTTTAAATCCCCGTTCTACAAGTTGTTCACGTATTGCTGCCGCTATGTTGTAGTATGTTACTTCCTGCATCCCCGGAGGGAGCTTCCCTTCGTCCGGTGTGACTATATGGAATGTATGATATGAACTTTGGTTGGCATTGTTGTATGTTTCGTTACTTACTAAAGCGTAAGGGGAACATCCAGCCAATGCATAAATGGCAGATATTAATCCAAATATTCTGAGTGCTTTCATTTATTTATAATTTATAGATTAGCATATAGATATATAACCTCAAAAATTAGATTAAAGTTCCCCTAAAAAGCAAGGGTGGCGAATTTCGCCACCCTTGTATATTAAATAGGAAAATAAGCGTTAGAAGAGACTCCAGCTCACCGTTAATCCTGCCATCACGATGGCGACCATTGACATTAATTTTATTAATATATTCAGGCTTGGTCCAGATGTATCTTTGAATGGGTCTCCAACAGTATCACCAACAACGGTGGCTTTATGTACTTCGGAGCCTTTGCCGCCGAAGTTGCCTTCTTCGATATATTTCTTTGCATTGTCCCATGCGCCACCGGCATTTGCCATGAAAATAGCCAAAACAAATCCGGCAGAAAGCCCACCAACGAGTAATCCTATAACGCCGGGAACACCAAATATTAGACCTGTCAAGATTGGAGCTACAATTGCCAGCAGGGATGGGAATACCATTTCACGTTGTGCCCCTTTTGTTGAAATCTGCACACAACGCGCATAATCTGGTTCGGCTTTTCCTGTCAATATCCCTTTTATCTCATGGAATTGACGCCGCACTTCATCTACCATATGAGCTGCAGCCCGTCCGACGGCATTCATTGTCAGTCCGCAGAAAAGAAATGACATCATAGCGCCTATAAACATTCCGGATAAAACTTTCGGATTCATAAGATTTACATTATAGAATGTCATAAAATCGACAAATGTAGCTTCATGTATAGACTTGGATATATTATCGCCCATATTCAATGCCGTGTGGCCTATGCGGTCAAGTCCTATACGGATCTCTTCAATATATGATGCTAAAAGCGCAAGGCCAGTAAGGGCAGCAGAACCTATTGCGAATCCCTTTCCTGTTGCAGCCGTTGTGTTTCCGAGTGAATCAAGGGCATCTGTACGCTGACGCACTTCTTTTCCTAGTCCGCTCATCTCTGCATTACCACCGGCATTGTCTGCTATAGGTCCATAAGCATCGGTCGCAAGAGTGATGCCTAGAGTTGAAAGCATTCCCACTGCAGCAATTCCAATGCCATAAAGCCCCATACCAACATTTGAAAAATCATATCCGGCAGCAAGCCAATATGATAATATGATGCCTACAACTACCGCTAAAACTGGAACTGCAGTTGATACCATACCAAGTCCTACACCAGAAATGATTACAGTAGCTGGTCCGGTTTTACCGCTTTCTGCAAGTTTGCGCGTAGGTTTATATGACTGGGATGTATAGTATTCAGTAGAACGGCCGATTACGATACCGACAAGAAGGCCGATTACGACAGATAGGGAAATATTGATCCAATTCGGGAGGCCAAGCATCCACAATATTAAAAATGTTGCGCCAATAATGAGTATAGAACTGAGGTTTGTACCAAAAGATAATGCACCCAATAAATCTTTCATTGATGCATTTTCTTTTGTTCTTACACAAAATATGCCAATAATAGAAAGGATGATTCCTACGGCAGCTATAAGCATAGGTGCAATTACGGCTTTGAATTGTAGGGTAACGTCACCAAGTGCCATATATCCGGCAGCACCGAGTGCTGCTGTAGCCAGGATTGACCCGCAGTATGATTCATATAGATCTGCCCCCATTCCCGCGACATCACCTACGTTATCACCTACATTGTCTGCGATAGTGGCCGGATTCCGTGGGTCATCTTCGGGTATGCCTGCTTCTACTTTGCCGACAAGATCAGCCCCTACATCGGCAGCCTTGGTGTATATGCCTCCTCCTACACGGGAGAATAAAGCCTGCGTACTTGCTCCCATTCCAAATGTAAGCA
>VSPW01000023.1 GCA_009775535.1 Muribaculaceae bacterium | reverse complement strand
CTCCAAGAAGCGCTACCGTTCCGAGGTCCTTATTGAAGAGGAGATTGCAAAAATTGATGCCAAGATAGAGAAGGAAGTCGCAAAAGCACGCAAGCGCTTTGGCGAATCATTTGATGAGGCTCTTTATAGAGAGACAAATCCACGTGTCGTAGAGTATAAGGCAAAGCGTGATGCTCTGCATGAACGCTTTTCGCAGGCAATGAATGACAATGATCTTGCCGGGCTTCGTCAGATCATTATTGACCAGGAGATTGTATGTCCTATTTCAGGGACTAAAAACTGGACAGAGGTACGTCAGTTCAATCTTATGTTCAAGACTGAGATGGGCTCTACAGCAGAAGGCGCAATGAACGTATATCTGCGTCCTGAGACGGCTCAGGGTATATTTGTAAACTATCTGAACGTCCAAAAGACAGGCCGCATGCGTATTCCGTTCGGTATCGCACAGATTGGAAAGGCATTCCGTAACGAAATCGTGGCCCGTCAGTTTATTTTCCGTATGCGTGAGTTTGAGCAGATGGAGATGCAGTTCTTTGTACGTCCCGGAGAAGAACTCAAATGGTTCCAGGCATGGAAAGAGGAGCGGTTACGTTGGCATAAGGCGCTTGGCCTTGGTGATGAAAAGTACCGTTATCACGATCATGAGAAGTTGGCACACTATGCAAATGCCGCAACGGATATAGAGTTCCATATGCCATTTGGTTTCAAGGAAGTTGAGGGTATCCATTCGCGTACAAATTTCGACCTTTCGCAGCATGAGAAATTCTCTGGAAAGAAGATCCAATATTTTGACCCTGAATTGAATGAAAGCTACACTCCGTATGTGATAGAGACGTCAATTGGTGTCGACCGTATGTTCCTTAGCGTACTTTGCTCTTCTTATGAGGAACAGAAACTTGATGGCGGGGACACTCGTGTGGTTCTTCATTTGCCTGCTGCGCTTGCTCCTGTTAAATGCGCAGTGATGCCACTTGTCCGTAAGGACGGACTGCCAGAGAAGGCACGTGAAATCGTTAATGACCTTAAGTTCGATTTCTCAACCCACTATGATGAGAAAGACTCAATCGGTAAACGCTATAGGCGTCAGGATGCTATCGGTACTCCTTTCTGTATAACAGTGGACCATCAGACATTGGATGATAATACAGTTACACTACGTCACCGTGACTCAATGCAGCAGGAACGGGTGAGTGTTGCAGACCTACATAAGATTATACACGGCCAGGTGAGCCTTAATGCACTGTTGCGTAAACTAGGCTGATGTAAATATGGTTATTTATCTATAACCTATAAAACAAATATCAATTATGGTCAATAATCAAATATCAGTTGCACCGCGAAAGCGTCGCGGTGCTATCATCTGGGTCATAGTAGGCATATTGGTGCTTATTTTGGGATTCGGAGGATGTTCTTCCTACAACTCCATGAACAGTCTAAGTCATGATGTGGATCAGGCTTGGGCTCAAGTTCAGGTGCAGTATCAACGCCGCAGTGACTTGATCCCCAATCTGGTAAATACAGTTAAAGGATATGCTTCGCATGAATCAGAAGTATTTCAGAAGGTTACTGCTGCCCGTGCTGGGTTGCTCAGTGCAGATGAGGCCGCTAAGCAGGTTGCAAATACAGAAGCGCCGGTCAACCAGGAACAGCTTCAAGGCTATATGAACCGTCAGGATCAGCTCCAAAAGGCAATGGGGCTATATATAAATGCCGTACGTGAAGCCTATCCGGATCTTAAGGCAAATACACAGTTCCTTGATCTTCAGACGCAATTGGAAGGGACAGAAAACCGTATTGCTACAGAACGTGGGCGTTATACTGATATTGTACGTCAATATAATGTCAAGATTACGGGATTTCCAGCTGTGATATTTGCAAAACTTTTCGGATTTGACAAGCGGCCACAGTTCCAGGCATCGGAAGAGGCACAGGCTGCTCCTTCTGTACAGTTCTGACCATAGGAAAACAATCATTTTCACGAAAAATCGAAGTAATAGATGAAAAAATTATTATATGCTATCCTCGCTTTTTTTGCCTTATGCCTTATGTTGGCTGCATGTAGTGATAATGCAAAGGACATATGGGACACATATGAAGGATGGCGTAACGACAACAATGCTTGGCTTGCCGAACAGGAAGCCGCCATTGATCCTGCTACGGGAAAACCGTTATATCAGAAGGTGGTAGCCCCATGGAATCCAGACGGCTATATCTTAATAAGGTATATTAATGACCGTGCAGAGACCGAAGGGAATCTTTCTCCTTTATATACCAGTCTTGTTGATGTCCGGTATAAAGGCAACCTGTATACAGGGGCTGGATTTGACTCTTCAGACTTGAAAACCCAAAATGGTCCAGGGATATTCAGGACAACACTCAGTGGCGTTATCGATGGATGGACGCTGGCATTAAGTGAAATGAGGGTAGGGGATACGGCCCAAGTAATTATACCGTATAATATGGGTTACGGGGCATCTGGCACTTCAGGAGCGATACTCCCTTACAGTAATTTGCGTTTTGGGATCAGGCTTGTTGATATCGTAAATTATGAGACTAGACCTTGAAGGTACAGTTATACATATCACGTCACATCTCATTGAAAGGTGGACGCCGTAACAGGCGTCCACCTTCAGTGTGGATAGCGGTTGTCTCTATTGCACTTGCTGTTGTCGTATTGGAGCTTACATTGGCGGTCGTTGCCGGTTTCCGCTCAGAGATAATTAGGAAAATCAGCGGTTTTGAACCGGATATTAGCGTGTTGCCTGCGTATGATTATCAGCTAGGAGGCACTGAATCTGTATTGGAAATTACGGCCGGATTGGAAGATATCATAAATGAAAGCTTGCCAGGGGTTACGGTGGTGAAGGAGTTTAGATTTCCGGCGGTATTGAAGACAGAAGGAGAGTTCTCTGCTATTATATTGAGGGGGTATGGTCAGGGGCATGATTTCGGCTTTGAGCGCGATAATGTAGTAAAAGGGCAGTGGCCTGACATGTTGTCATCTGAAAGTTCAAACCGGATAGTGGTATCGGCAATGACAGCTAGGGAACTTGGCCTTGATGTTGGAGACAAAGTTGATGCATATTTTTTTGTAGATGGTAATATAAAGGCACGTCGCCCTGAGGTTGCCGCGATATATGAATCAAATTTTGGCGAGAATGATAAACTGACGGCATATGCTCCTGTTGCATGGTTGCAGAAGGTGGCAGGGGTAGATTCTATGACTGTTACATCCTTGGGAATAAGGGAAGGCATACCCAATGATGATATTTCAGAAAAAGCAGGAGCATTGCAACAGCGTCTTGTAGATGCCGCCAGGACAGGTGTATTGGATAAAATATACGTAGTTGACAATATTACCCACACTGGTGCGGTATATTATAGTTGGCTTGATCTTCTTGACACTAATGTGGTTGTTATTTTTATCCTTATGGCATGTGTAGCTGGATTTACACTTGTTGCCAGTCTGTTTATACTTATTTTGGAGCGTGTGCGCGCAATTGGCCTGTTGCGGGCAATGGGGATGTCAGTACGGCAGGTTAGGGATGTTTTTGTCATGCTTGCCATGCGATTGGTTGCGGCAGGGCTGTTGATTGGAAATATATTTGGTCTTGGCATAATTTTTGCACAGAGATATTGGAACTTTATTCCGTTGAATCCAGAGATGTATTATTTGTCATCAGTTCCAGTAGAGGTGTCTTGGTGGCAGATAGCCATATTGAATGCGGCAATATTGGTAGTGTCATGGGCTGTTATGGTGATTCCTGCCCAGATGGTTTCTACGGTCAGTCCATCCCAAACAATGCGTTACGACTGAGTGTTCTATATATTGTATTTCCAGAAGGCTTTCGTGTAAGATATGTTAAATCTGGAGGCCTGCCAGGATAAAATATTAACATTGCTTAATCGCGATGGTACATAAGAGATTATTCACTAAATTTGTCATTTACAAATAACAACCATACATTTTAATGACACAAGACGATAAATTAGAGCAACTTCTAATCGCCGGTATACAAGAGCGCAAAGGACGTAATATCACAGTTGTTGATATGGGACATATAGAAAGCGCAGCTGCCTCAAAATTCATCATAGCTGAAGGTACATCTTCTACACATGTGGAGGCAATTGCCGATTGCGTTAGGGATTATCTTTTGGAAAAAGAGCACATCAAGCCATATAATTATGACGGATATCAAGCGTCAGAATGGATTGTGATTGACTATGGGCACATACTGGTGCATATATTCATGCCGGAAGCCAGAAGCCGATATAGATTGGAGAAACTGTGGAGTGATGCAGTGATTAGGGAGATTCCTGATCTTGATTGATTCCACAAAGTTACTTACCGTTCAATATAACGATAGATTTTACCATGTCATCAAAAAATAATAATCCCGCACCTTCTAATCCAGGTAGCGGACGTCCCAAGAGAAATCCGTTCGGCTTTAGCATGTACTGGATGTATGCTATTGTATTTCTTTTCTTGCTGGTCGTTTTTTATCTGGACCAGAATACTATCACGGAAAAGGTCGACTATTCACAGTTCAAGCAATATGTAGAAAAGGATCACGGTATACGGAAGATTGTTGTATATACAGACAAGCGTGAAGTCGAAGGATTCCTTACAGACTCATTGGCCAAGGCGCTTTTCCCTGGGCAGTTCGAGAAGAGTAAAGGTGCAGATGCCGTAGTCACTACAATAATACCTTCTGCCGACAAGATTGACACCATGATTGACGCATGGCGTGCTCAGGGTATGTTTGACGGTCAGGTCAAATATGAGAATTCATCTGGTTTTGGCGCTATATTATGGAGCTTTGGTCCAATTGTACTTCTGCTGGTATTCTGGTTCTTCATGATGCGCCGTATGTCGGGCGGCGGTGGTGGTGCCGGAGGGGTATTCAGTGTCGGTAAATCAAAAGCTCAACTTTTCGATAAGGATAATGCTATAAAAGTTACTTTTAAGGATGTGGCTGGCCTTTCGGAGGCTAAGACTGAAATTGAAGAGATTGTTGAATTTTTGAAGAATCCGCAACGGTATACAGATCTTGGAGGTAAAATTCCGAAAGGCGCACTTTTGGTAGGCCCTCCCGGAACTGGTAAGACACTTTTGGCGAAGGCTGTGGCAGGTGAGGCTAATGTGCCGTTTTTCTCAATGTCGGGTAGCGATTTTGTGGAAATGTTTGTCGGAGTGGGAGCAAGCCGAGTCCGGGATCTATTCCGTCAGGCTAAGGAAAAATCTCCATGTATTATATTTATTGACGAGATTGACGCTGTCGGCCGCGCCCGTGGACGCAATCCTAACATGGGGGCAAATGATGAACGTGAAAATACGCTCAATCAGTTGCTTACAGAGATGGATGGGTTTGGTTCAAATAGTGGTGTGATTATTCTTGCTGCAACAAACCGTGCAGATATTCTGGATAAGGCGTTATTGCGTGCAGGACGTTTCGACCGTCAGATATATGTTGAATTGCCTGATTTGAATGACCGTGTTGCCATATTTAATGTGCATTTACGTAAGATTAAGACCGATCCCGGACTTGATGTGGAGCTGCTGGCCCGCCAGACTCCTGGCTTTTCAGGCGCAGATATCGCAAATGTATGTAACGAGGCTGCTCTTATTGCTGCGCGCCATGATAAAAAGACGGTAGGAAAGTCCGATTTTGTAGCTGCTGTAGATAGGATTATCGGCGGATTGGAAAAGCGGACAAAGATTACCACAGATGAGGAAAAGCGGGCGATAGCGATACATGAAGCCGGACATGCGACTGTATCATGGCATCTGCGTTATGCCAATCCTTTGATTAAGGTTACGATTGTGCCCCGTGGAAAAGCCTTAGGTGCTGCATGGTATCTTCCGGAAGAACGTCAGATAACCCCTACCCAGGCTATTTTGGATGAGATATGTTCAACTCTTGGAGGGCGTGCCGCAGAAGAATTGTTCCTTGGGCGGATATCTACTGGTGCCGCCAACGACCTTGAGCGTGTCACCAAGCAGGCATATGCAATGGTCGTGTATTATGGTATGAGTGACCGTTTGCCTAACCTTAGCTACTATGATTCTACTGGTCAGGATTATGGGTTTTCTAAGCCATATAGTAATGAGCGTGCCCGTATTATTGACGAGGAGGTGTCACGCATAATTGCAGAACAATATCAGCGTGCCAAAGATATACTTTCAGATCATGCATCAGGTCACAATGAGCTTGCCGATGTTTTGATTTCAAGGGAGGTCATATTTACTGAGGATGTTGAACGTATATTCGGCAAACGCCAGTGGACATCCCGTACCGATGAGATTTTGGCGGCACGTTCGGCTGATGCGGCAAAAGCAGAACGGAAACAGGCTGATGAAAACCGTAATATAGAAGATGTCGATGCTGAAGATATTGATGTGTCTGCGTCTGAAGACAATGCGGCCGCGGATGTAAATAAAGAGGCGACGCCTCCTCCGTTCAAGCAAGAAAATAGAGTGGAATGATGATTCTGAAGAATTATATTACAATAATAGTGGCGGCCATAGTAATCCTATGGCCGTTTACGATAGATGCGGCTGGTGAGGATGAAGAGGATGTCTATTTTATCTTGATGGGTGAGGCCGACCAGGCTATCAATGACAAAAATTATGCAGAGGCTGCGGCACGATTGAAGGATGCTATTAATGTGCGTCCGGACGCAGCTTCTAATGTGTTGCTTATGTCTAATCTTGGTATGGTATATAGTGCCATGGGCCAGGATTCGCTTGCTTTGGCTACATTGGATAAAGCCCATCAAATAGCGCCATCAATGGTAACTGTTATTCTAAACAGGGCGCGGATTAGGCTTAAGATGGGTGATGATGCTAGGGCGTATGATGATTTTGCAAAAGTTATAGCTCTTGACTCGTTGGATGCGACTGCAAGATATTACCATGGCATGATAGCTCTGTACGGAGGTGATTTAGGCACGGCAGGACGTGATTTTGAAGTGTTGCGCGATTCCGATCCTGACGGTTTTGATACAAAAGTGGCAATGGCGAATTATTATGCATTGATGCGTAATGATGCGGAGGCTATAAAGTATTACAAATCACTTATTGGAATTGATCCGGCTGTAGAGTTTTATTCTGGGCTGGCTGGGTGCTATCTTGCAATTGGAGATCTATCTGCTGCGTCCGAGACAATCGCCGATGGCATGAAACTGTATCCTCGTGATCCGGAATTGTATTATTACAGAGCATGGCTTAACCGTGATCGTTTTCGTCTTGACGATGCGCATTCCGATGCTAGGATTGCAATCGGCCTTGGTGCGGATAGCCGTAAAGTAGGGATGTTGTTTAAAAAATAAAACGGTAGGATAGATTGGTTTTTAAGTTGTAATACGTTGGTGAATAATACAATACATGTGATATAATATATTAAGTATATGTAATTTGATACGTCATATGGTGTTTTATGCTTTTAATATTGATAAAAGATACGTAACTTTGTAGTGTGAATACTCTGGTAGAACATATAGAATACCTGATAAATCGGTATGACTGCGTCATTGTCCCCGGTTTAGGCGCACTTATAGCACGATATGAGCCGGCTCATATCGAAAACGGTATTATATATGCCCCTACAAGGAAATTGGCATTCAATTCCTCCCTCATACATAATGACGGTATGGTTGCGGCCTCAATTTCACGCCGAGATAGGATCAGTTATGAGTCCGCTATGTCTATAATTGATGCAGAAGTAGCTACTATGCGCCATCAATTGAATGCGGAAGGGGAGGTTTCGTTGGGTAAAACGGGAGTTCTGTCCATTAATAGTGAAGATTCAGATGCGGCAGTTATATTTACTCCTTTTTCTGAAGTTGGCCTGACATCAGAGTATGCACTCCTTCCTAATGTGAAGGTTTGTCCAGTTATGGAGCTTGCATCGCAGGAATCATGTTGTGATGATAAAGAGATTGTATATAAGGATAGGGACTCATATTCACATTTAAGGAATGTTCTTAAAATTGCGGCATCAGTGGCATTAATGATTGTCATGTGCGTTACTCTTATGACCCCTATAACAGCCCCGAAGGGCATGGATGTCAATATGGCATCGACTTCCATTATACCATCGCAAAAGCATTCCGGATTTGTGTTGGACAAAGATAAAGAAGGCAAGGCTATAGTATTTGTTCCTGTTAATGATGCCTCATCTGTTGAATTGGTTGATACCGCAATGCATGCGAAATACAGATCAGAGGCGAGGCCATATTCTGATTCCGGACGTTATTGTGTGGTTATCGCTTCATTGCCATCAAAAAGTACAGCTGAAAGTTATATAAAGGCCCATAAAAATAGTGATGATATGGGTATAATCTCAGCAGGACGCCATTACAGGGTATATGCGGCCAGTGCACATACAAAGGTAGAAGCATTGGAAATAGCATCAAGCGAAGCTTTTAAATCGGAATATCCGGATGCATGGGTGTGTATACGCTGATACGGATTAAACTGAATTTTTGAAAAATAATTACCACCAATTGATATGGAAAATCTCCACAACCTGCTAGTTTGTCGTCATAGTATAAGAAAATATACAGACCAACAGGTTAAGCCTGAAGATGTACAACTTATTTTAGAGGCGGCATTGTTGTCACCGACTTCAAAAAGCAGCCGTTCTTGGCAATTTATAGTTGTAGAGGATAAGGATATATTGGTGCGTATGAGTGAATGTAAGCCTGCCGGGGCTATGCCGTTAAAAGAATGCGCATTTGCTGTTGTTGTATGTGCGGACCCGGCAAAGAGTGATGCATGGATTGAGGATGCTTCGATCGCAGCTGAGATGATGCAGCTTCAGGCTGCTGATCTTGGCATAGGGTCATGCTGGATTCAGATACGTGACAGGTATGCGTCAGATTCTACGCCTTCTCAGGAGATAATACAGGAATTATTAGAAATACCAGAGACATTACCTGTTGTATGTGTGATGACATTCGGCTATCCGGCAGAGGAGCGCCGTCCGGCGGATACGTCAAAATTATTGTGGGAAAAAGTCCATGTCGGTACATGGAAATCCGCTGAATGACGACTTAGAATTCCTTGAGTTTAAGGTACAAAGCGTGTAACGGAAGGCCCATCACATTATAGAAACATCCTTCTATTGAATTGATTGCTATACAGCCTATCCATTCTTGGATGCCATATGCGCCGGCTTTGTCCAGAGGCTTGAACCGTTCTATGTATTCAGTTATTTCATAATCTGAAATATGTCCGAAATTTACAGTTGTCGTTTCTGAAAAAGAGATGCTCTTTTCGGTGGATGTCAGCGTAACCCCTGTGATTACATGATGAGTATTACCGCATAGAGACTTCAGCATATTTTGGGCATCAGACGTATCTACAGGCTTCCCTAATATTGTGCCTCTATGCAGTACTATTGTATCTGCAGTAATCAAGAGTTCATTCTCTTTTAGTTCAGTGAGGTATGGCGCTGCTTTTATCTGTGATAGGTATTCTGGTACTTTTGATTGCGGGATTGACGCTGGATATGTCTCTTCGGTATCGTGGCCGGAAGCGAGCCTGTAGTCGGGGACAATCATGTTAAGCAGTTCGCGCCTTCTTGGGGAATTGCTGGCCAACAGGATTTGGAATCTTGTTGGTGGTGGCGGCAAAATGATATCCATGTTTTTCTGCATTACCAACCGAATGCTTCAGTATCAGACATCCATTGTCCATTATTGCGCATTATCTCTTCAATGATGTCCCGTGCTACGCCATATCCACCGGTAATAGGTGATATATATTGGGCGATTGCCTTGGCATCAGCGCATGCATCGGCAGGTACTACAGAGAGTCCTGCCGCTTCAAGGCAACATATATCTGGAACATCATCGCCTACGAAAACCACTTGGTCCGGGGTTAGGCCACAGCTTTCCATCCAGTTGATGAATATAGGCAATTTTTTTGATGCTTTTTGAAAAATGTCAGTGATTCCGAGCGCCTTGTACCTTAGAGAAATGGCCTGTGAGTCTGCGCCTGTTATTATTGCTAGTTTATAACCGGCTTTGGCGGCAAGTTGCAGTGCATATCCGTCTTTTATATTTACCATACGTATAGGCATGCCGTCTTCTCCTAATGGTATTGTAGACGGTGAAAGCACACCGTCAACATCAAAGACTATTCCCTTTATAAGGGTAAGGTCATAATTTATTTTACTCATTGTCTGTTGGTTTATTTCCTGTCCTATTTTCTGAATAATAGCACAAGATGGCATTAGATACCATTTTGTAGATATTACGGGAATTACAGTCTGAAATCATGTCTAAATGTTTGTTTATCAGTCCTGTGTCTCCGCGTCTTGCCGGCCCAGTCTGGGCTTCTGCCGGAGATGATGAAAGGGCTTTATGTAATGTCTCGTATAGGAGTGGGGATAGGTCGGAAAGGGTGCATCCACATTGCCTTAATATCCTGTCTGATTCCGTCCACATATAATTGGCGAAATTACAGGCAAAAATGGCAGCAATGTGCAGGGTAGCCCGTTTTTTTCCGTCGATATGCCGGATATTTCCGCTTAGGCAAGATGCTACAGCATCTATTACAGCATGTGAATTATTGTTTTCGGCATAAGTGAACACAGTTATGTTTGTCCAGTCCACATCAGTGTCTCTGGAAAATGTTTGTAGGGGATATAGCACACCATATGGAGCATTGGTGCATGCCGCCGCATTATCTGGAGCGCTTCCAGACGTATGTACTATAATACCATGATTTGGACGCGGCATCATTGATGCCACTTCTGCGATGGCGTCATCCTTTACTGATATTATGTACAGATCTGCTTCAATATCCATGTTTCCGAGGTCATTTATTGCCTCGGTGGTATGTCGTAGAATAGAGCATAGCCTATCTGCATTCTCTTGCTTCCTGCTGAATATTTGTGCGATTCTGACATTTGGTGATTGGTCGAGACGTTTGGCTATGTGCGTAGCTACGTTCCCAGAGCCTATAATCACTACTTTATATTGGCTATTGGCATATATAGTCATATGATGTAAGTAACTTTTATGTTCCAAAGTTACTATTTTTTTCGCATGTGCCAAAATCAGCGTATCCTATCAGCTGGTGTGTGTGGCAGACTTATTTGGAGAAATATAAATCCGAGTATACCACTTAGAAGGGAGCCTATAATTATTCCTAATTTAGCGTTCTCCAGCAATGAATGGTCAATGGGGGATGGGAATGAAAGATTGGCAATAAAAAGAGATACAGTGAATCCGATTCCTCCTAATATAGATACGGAAGCCAATGATTTCCATGTCATATTTTGAGGCATAGAGGCCAGGCGCAACTTGATTGCCACCCATGAAAAAATGAAAATGCCTAGGAATTTGCCAATGACCAATCCTATAATTATTGCAAGGGATATTCCGCTTACAATTGTTGACGGGTTTATGTCAAGGAGAAATATACCGGCATTGGCGAATGCAAATAGCGGGACTATAAAAAAATTCACTATAGGATGTAACGAATCTTCTAACTCCTGGAGTGGGGATATCACTTTATCTGAGGCAGATTCTATTTCCTTTAACCAGTTAAGTTGTCTCTTGTCAAGTATTGATCTCTTATTTAACGTCTCATCATCTTCGGTCTTGAAATTGGCGATTGTACGACGTATTGTTTTTATATATTTTCTGGGAGCGAATACCGGTGTGGCTGGTACGCAGAATGCGACTAATACACCTGCTATGGTCGGGTGTATCCCGGAGTTGAGGAATAGAAACCATACCACACCACCTAGAGTAAGATAAAAGACTTTACTCTTTATATGTAGTATCGACCCAAGGAGAAGTGTCAATAATATACATGTTGCATATAGTAGAAACATCCATTCGATATGTGTTGAATAGCATGTTGCAATTATTATTATGCCTCCTATATCGTCAACGACAGCTAATGTTGTTAGAAACACCTTCATTGAAATCGGTACTCTTGATCCGAGCATAGCCAATACGCCAAGAGAAAAAGCGATATCTGTAGCCATTGGTATGGCTGCTCCAGCAGTATATGTTGTTCCATAGCTCATAATTGCAAATAAGGCAATAGGTATAGCCATACCTCCTATTGCGGCAAGTATAGGCATTAATGCCTGCCGGAAGGATGAAAGTTCCCCTTTAAGGATTTCGCGTTTTATTTCAAGTCCTATGGAAAAGAAGAATATCGCCATAAGAGCATCGTTGATGAATGCTATAAGTGTCATCGGATGTCCCGAATGGCTAAACAGATTGAACGATCCAATCTGAAGACGTATTTCCTGATTCCAGAAATCAAAGTAGTGCTGGTTTATTGCTGGTATATTTGCCATAATGAAGGCTAGCACTGTTGCTGCTATCAGGATGTTGCCGCCTGTGGCATGCCGTCTGAGAGCCTGTATTGATGCGTAGAAATTACCCAATGGCATTGTCTGATTTTTACGTGTATATGTGTTATTGTGCTGATCCATTATAATGGTTTGAATATGAAGCGTTAATATAAATATGTTAACGCGTATGAGGCCTTATGGTTTAATACAATAAAAAAACGCTATTCCGCTTTATTGCGGAATGGCGTTTCATGGTTGCATATGTCTTTGTATACTGTCTACTCAGGGGATGAGATTATGAGATCTGAATACTTTTTGCAGCTTTTCAAGGGCTTGTGTCACCTGGCTTTCTGTATGTGTGGCCATTAGTGAGAACCTTATCAAGGTATCATGTGGGGCAACTGCAGGGGACACGACCGGATTTACAAATACGCCTTCTTGCAGAAGTTCACTTGTGATGGCAAAAGTCAGGAAGTTATCGCGTATGTATAGCGGGATTATTGGTGTAGATGTGTTGCCTATTTCAAATCCCATTGAACGGAAACCGTCAAGGGCCATGTTTGTCAGTTTCCATAAGTGCTCCTGACGTTCAGGTTCTTGCTCCATTATATCAATCGCCTTTAATGCAGCAGCAGTGGATGCTGGTGTTATGCTGGCGGTAAATATATAAGAACGTGAATGGTGGCGTAGGTAATTTGTAATTTCCTTATCTGTGGCTATGAATCCCCCAAGGGAGGCAAAGGATTTAGAGAATGTGCCCATAATAAGGTCTACATCTTTTGTGACACCGAAATGGTCGCATGTCCCACGGCCACCTTTGCCGAATACGCCTATACCGTGTGCTTCATCAACCATGACGCTTGCATCATATTTTTTTGCGAGCTCCACAATTTTTGGCAGGTTTGCGACATCGCCTTCCATGGAAAATACACCATCAGTTACTATTAGTTTCACCTTGTCAGGGTCGCATTTTTGGAGTTGCGCCTCCAAGGATTCCATATCGTTGTGCTTGTACTTTAATTGCTTTGAAAAAGACAACCTACGGCCTTCGATTATGGATGCGTGGTCTTGCTCATCCCAGATTATGTAGTCTTCACGTCCGGTGAGTGTTGACACAACGCCAAGGTTTACACCAAATCCTGTAGAGTATATCATTACATCTTCCTTACCTATATACTCTGCAATTCGTGCTTCAAGCTGCTTATGGAGATCAAGAGTACCGTTAAGGAATGGTGAACCGGCACAACCTGTGCCGTATTTCTTTGTTGCCTCTATTGCAGCTTCTTTTATCCTAGGGTCGTTGACAAGTCCTGAATAGCAATTTGATCCAAACATCAGGACTTTACGTCCGTTTATTATGACTTCCGGGTCCTGCTCGCTTGAGATGGCGCGAAAATAAGGGTATATACCGGCAGCTTTAGCCTGTTGTGGGATAGTGTACTTAGCAAGTTTATCTTGTAATAGTCTCATCGTGATAGTGATAATGACATAGATTTAACCTTTTGGCAGCATAAAGTGCATACCAGAGTACAAAGGTAGTCTTTTTTTTCGGATAAACATTGTTTTTGAAATGGAAAAACAGTTTGGATTGAATAATTGGTATATTGGAATGAATTAAGTAATTTTGTGGTGAAATGTCTGACATATACCATACAATATTATCTCCATCGGAGGGAGCATACACTGACAAGCGTAGTAAATTCCTTTCATTTGCCTTTCCTGTAGTTTCGGTGGAGGAGGCAAAGGCGTATATTTCATCTTTGTCAAAGAAATATTATGATGCTAGGCATGTATGTTGGGCGTATATGATTGGCGCCTCGCGGGAGGTATATATGTCAAATGACAATGGAGAGCCTAGTGGGACTGCGGGAAAGCCTATTTTGGGGCAGATAAATTCTTTTGGGCTTACAGATATCCTTATAGTTGTTGTAAGGTATTTCGGTGGCATAAAATTAGGGACATCTGGGCTGATTATAGCATACCGTGAAGCGGCCAAGGAGGCAATATCTTCGGCTGAGATAGTTGAAAGGCACGTTATGGATGAAATCTGTTTTAGATTCCCATATATGTCAATGAATGATGTAATGAGATTGGCAAAGGCAGAAGGGGTAAAGATTGTAAGCCAGGAATTTGACAATTCATGCTCGATGTGCCTTAAAGTACGTATGGATGCATCACCAGAACTCCGTCAGCGTCTGCTTGACGTGGATGGATTGACGATGGCGGAATAATACTTGCTTATACTGGAATAGCCAGAACAGGGGTGGGGCTATGGAACAGTACCTTGTGCGCCAGGCTAGGGCTTATAAGCCGGGTAAAGATATTTTTTTTCTTATTGGGAATGACAATAAGATCGGCTTCAATTTCGTCAAATATCTTTTTAATGTCCTCGATTTCGCTATTGTTGGGGATTGAACGTGCTCCGAATGTATAGTTGTGGCAGTGTTCTGTACAATACTGTAGCAATGACTTCAGGTCTTTTTCTGTAGGCCGTTCAAAAAGCAATCTCTTTTTGCCTGGTACGTGCAATAATGTGACATGGAATGACCTCGAAGGATATATCCTGTGCAATGTATCAATGGCAAGAATGTCTTCTTGGTCCAGATTACTGAAAAATAATATGTTTTTTGAATTTGATTGTCCTTTTGCCCCTTCAGGTATTGCCAGGATTGAGGATTGGCAGGCATCAAGCACTTCAGCGGTTACACTTCCTATGAGTTCTTTCTCTTTGCGTGTGGCACCACGTGTACCCATTATCACTAAAAGGGGAGGGTTGACTCTGGAATAGTTGACGATTGCATCCTCGGGTACGCCTTCCACTATTTTTGTACTGATAAGTACAGGCGGGAGTTCACCGGTCTTCATCATCGATGTAAGCTTGTCGGTAAATTCAGACATACGCATCCTTGCTTCAGTATCAAGTTGCGTCCTTAACGTATTGTCGGCACTATCGTATGTGAGATTTGCAGTAAGTTGCATTGTCCCAGCCTCATTGGGATCAAGATAGCTGTACAGAAGGCATACATTAGCGTGCAATTCATTGGCCATCAGAGAAGCTTCGCATGCTGCTCGGAATGAGTAATTGCTGAAATCCACAGGAACAAGTATGTAATGGGAATCTTCCTGGTTTGGCTTGTCGGCGGAAGAGAATACATGTGGATTTTCTATTATACGTAATGCTAGCGGAAGATTACTTTCATTAATTCGTACACGGACTCCGGAGGATACCACCGGAGTCTGTAGATTGACGTTTTGGAACGTGACTTGGATGCCTTCCGCTTCGAGCATGGCACGTAATTCCAATGCCTTGTCATATGTATGGATGGCAACAGTTATAAGTCTGTCCTGAGTCATTATAATGGGATTATTGGAGGGAGATTTTAATTAGGGGGGGGGAGGATCATTATTTTTTTTTAGAATGTTATTGTTTGAAAATTATAATCTTATTCCTTGTCCTGAATGAT
>VSPW01000229.1 GCA_009775535.1 Muribaculaceae bacterium | reverse complement strand
GTAAAACACTCCTTTATATTTTTTGTGCTTTGTGGTATATTTTTATGTCAGAATGGATACATTTCAATAAGAATACCGCAGACTCATGGCTCCAAATGAAGGCCATTGTCATTTTATATCCAAAATGATACTTTTTTATTAGGAGGCGGCAGCGATGGAAAGTAAAGTTCGTAGAGGCGGGCCCCAAGAAGTTGTGGCATATGGTCATACTTACAAATCGATTGTAGAATTTTGCAATGCTTATGACCTGAAATATCCCAATACTTCTGCCCAATTAAGAGCAGGCGTCGAACCAGAGGTGGTTATAGAAAACAGTGGCAATCTACCGTCTGTTTATCGGCCCAAAGCTGGTCCTAGGCCCCCCGTTCCCTGTTCTTACGACGGCGTCGACTATCCTTCCATAACAGCAGCGGCAGACGCCTTAGGGATTCCCGCACATCGAATTCCCTTATACATGAAAGCAAATCGCTGTTCTGCAAATAGTGCCATCGAAGCACTCATGCAGCTTGATGAAAAAGAGTTGCACCATGAGGGGAAAGGTAAACGGGAGCCTTGCATTATAGATGGCGTGACTTATTCCTCTCGTGGCGCGGCATGTAAGGCTTATGGTGTGAAATATGTTTCCGTCCATTCCAGAATGAAACGGGATGGGCTATCATTTGAAGAAGCATTGTCCTCTGGCGGGTTTGCCCGAAAGCATATGCAGGCACTGAAAAGCTGTTGGGGCTCAATACATCTTTTTCCCTTCACCCCCGACCAAAACACTGCTGCCGCCCTTTTGCAGATTGGCTCAATGTTAAAAGACAGCGTATTGCAACCGGAGTATCAGTATGATTCTGCGAGAGAAATTGCCGCCGTCAAGATTTCTCCAACCCTTCACGCTATTGCTGACGCCAGAGATATGTATATTCTCATGCCCTACCCCGACAAAAACTCTCTTGTCGATATTGAATTTGTGATTCCATATCTTTGCTCATGCGAAATGTCCGATGAGACAACTACACTGAGTACCCTGCATCGCATCAATGCTCTTAACCGAAAATATACCGGAGTGAGCATTTTTGTGGAAGATGGACATCTGAGCTTATCGGCCGCCATGACCGTGACCACAAATTATATCAATAAACGCACATTCTTGAGAGCTTATCAGAGGATTGTGGGAACGGCAACTGATATTTATGACACCTATACGGCAGCGACGACCTATTGACGTACTCCCACGGTAGGAACACCATGGAATTCTGGGATGATTACTACAAACATTTCTGCTGAACAGTATTCTCCCAGTTCAGGGTTACGCCATGAACCCGTCCTACGGCAGAGCATATAGCTCCGTAGGCAGATACCCTGTTACAAGGTATCTCAGGCGGCAAGAATATTGACCGCACCGAGTCTGTCCCGGTGGCTGTGGTAGCCACAGTCCGGACAAACGTGAAAATACCCCGACCATCGCTTCGCTTATGGACGGGGTACTCTGCGCAAGTGATAGAGCCCGTCCTTCGTGTGGCGCCGCAATGCGGACGGCAGTGCGGCATACACAGACCTAGAGGACAGTTTTGGCAGCACACCGATTGCAATGGCATGGTCAAAAATATCGTTTATCAAAGAGATGTATTCCTCGGTTGTGCTGGTCAAAAGACTTTTTTATATACAGAAATCTCCAAAAATATCAACTCCCTTGTCAAAGACAAAGGAGTTGGTTAAAAATTCTCAAATTGTTTCCACGCCACTAATTTCTATGTGTTAGCATTATTTGACCGGCTATCATCCCACGGTCAAAGACCGTTGGTTTTCGCGCCGGGTTTTATAAAATGGGCTATTGGAACTTTGTGGTGGATGGCTACACAAATTGCCATCCATCGCCTTTCGAAACAAACATACATTTTGCTGAACAGACCTTATCTGAATGTCCAACAAAAATGTAATAATCTGGCTTCCCATTGTGCTTAAGGGCCCGATACCCTGCCATTGCTGACAGGGGCAGCGAAAGTTTCCCTTCTTCCCTAAGCTGAATGTAACCAAGCAGGGTACGGCACTTGGAAAACACCGTAGTGCGGCTTACATCCATGTGCCTGCGCTCTCAAACTTCAGTGGTTATCCACCACGAAGTTCCGAAAGCCATAAAATGACCCTGGGTTTTTTGTACTTAAAAAATGTCATCCGCAGATGCGCCAGGAAGGTCTGAGATGGAGTTGTTGTCATCCCACGAAATAATCTCCTCCCCACCCGCAAGCCCCGTCAGGTCAAGCCCATCCAGGATATTGTCAGCGTTTGGGGTGGAAGTGACCGAAGCACTGGTTGGGGCGATAGTCTGTGAAAAATCTATGGATGTTCCCGCATCAAAGTCAGGGATATCGCTATCTCCACCTGCGGCATCCCCAAACACAAGCTCGTCATCCTGTGGGATATCATGGGGTTGCTTACCCCCGTCCTCATG
>VSPW01000228.1 GCA_009775535.1 Muribaculaceae bacterium | reverse complement strand
GTGCCGCACTGTCAAACTCATTTGGCTTCGGCGGCCACAACGCTACCGTTATCGTAAAGAAATACGAGGAATAAGCCCTCGCCTTTACAAAACAGATACAGCCTCCGGACTGACAAGCTCAGCCTGGAGGCTGATTTTTATACCGACAATTGAGGCCAAAAGCACACGTTTTGGCTTAATATGCAGAAAGTAGGCTGAAAACGCTGGAAGAGCCTGATAATGATTACCTTTGGGCATTTTAAATAAAATGGCTAAAAATCTGCTTTTATTGCGGGGCTTCACACACAAAGAAAAATGGCAAAAAAAAGGACGTCGTCAATTGTACAAATGTCTTGACTGCGGCCGCCAGCTTGTTGGAGGCAAACGCCTTGATACGCAAGATATAATCAAAGACTATGTTGAATGAAAGCAGACGCTGGCACAGCTTGCAGAAAAGTACGGTGTGAACAAGAGTACTATATGGCGCCGGATTGGTTGCATGCGCCATATCCGCGTCATCTCAAGGTACAAGGAGGTGGTGGTCAATATGGATACGGTTTATTGGGGGCGCGGCTTTGGTCTGATGGTGATCAAGGATGCGTTCCGCAACAAGATTCTGTGGTACAAATTTGTCAGGAATGAGACTGTGGCCGGCTACCTCGAGGGCGTCGGATGGCTTCGGGACAACGGCTTCACAATCCATGGCATAGTCTGCGACGGTCTTGGCGGGCTGTTTTCCGCTTTGGGAAAGCACCGTGTGCAGATGTGCCAGTTCCACCAGGCGATGATTGTGCGCCGTCACCTTACATCAAAGCCTGAACTGCCTGCGGCCATTGAACTTATGGACATCACCAACATACTTGCACACACCGACAAGGAAAGCTTCATAGGGATGCTCGACGACTGGGGTGAAAGATGGACGTCGTTTATGGGGGAACGCAGCACAGACCTCCGCACCGGAAAGACTTCTTACACGCACAAGCGCCTACGGAGTGTATACCTAAGCCTAAGGCGCAACATGCCGTGGCTGTGGACCCATTACGATTATCCCGAATTACATATACCCAACACGAACAACGCCTTGGAAGGCGTATTCACAGACATAAAGACAAAGCTCAGGGTGCATAGCGGTATCTCAAAACAACGCAGGATTGCTATGATACAGGAACTTATCGCACGAAGATACTAAATTCTACAACTATCAGTAGCCTACTTTTTGCATATTAGGTCTTTTTTACAACGTTTTCAGCCTACTTTTTGCATATTAAGCCCACGTTTTCTCACGGAAAATCGTTAACTTTGGGGATGAAACCAAAACGACCATGGCATCGAAAATCGTAAAATATTTTTGCCTCGCGGCTTTCTACGGCTTTGCCAACCACCTGCCGGACTCGGACTTGCCATTTATAGGCAGGGCTGCCAATGCCGTACGCGTAGCACTTTGCCGCAGGATATTCAAAAAGGCCGGGAAAATCGCCACCATCAGCAAGAACGTGTCGTTCGGGAAAGGCTTTGATGTGGAGATGGGCGACTTTTCCGGGCTGGGACGCCGCTGCCGGATACCTAACAACACCATAATAGGACGCTTCGTCATGATGGCGCCGGAGGTATATGTGTCGGGAGGCAACCACCGCAGCTCACGGACCGACATCCCCATGTGCCTACAAGGTTCAGAGGACACACTGCCCACCGTCATAGGCGATGATGTGTGGATAGGCATGAGGGCCATCATAGTAAACGGCATAAAGATAGGCAACGGGGCTATACTCAGCGCGGGGTGTGTCGTGACAAAGGACATACCGGAATACTCGGTGGTCGGCGGAGTGCCCGCAAGAGTGATAAAAAGCAGAAAATGAGATTTTAACGGCACGGTTGCGGGAGTGCTCGATTTTTTTCGTAATTTTGTGCTTTAATTACCGCACCAACAATATCATCCACAGTGGAAACGAAATACATATTTGTAACAGGAGGCGTGGTGTCATCATTAGGCAAGGGCATCATTTCCTCATCACTGGCATGCCTGCTAAAGGCACGCGGCTATAGAGTGACGATACAGAAGTTTGACCCGTATATCAACATAGATCCGGGCACATTGAACCCTTATGAGCACGGGGAGTGCTATGTGACCGTAGACGGGCATGAAGCCGACCTCGACCTGGGGCACTACGAACGATTCACCAATGTACGCACAACCCGCGCCAACAATGTGACCACCGGACGCATCTACCAGAGCGTAATCGACAAGGAACGCCGCGGCGACTACCTGGGCAAGACGGTGCAGATCGTACCCCACATCACAGATGAGATAAAGCGGAACGTCAAACACCTGGGCAATACAGGGAATTTTGATTTTGTAATCACGGAGATAGGCGGCACTGTAGGCGACATCGAGTCTACACCGTTCCTTGAAAGTGTACGCCAGCTGCGATGGGAGCTGGGACAGAACAGCCAGTGCATCCAC
>VSPW01000227.1 GCA_009775535.1 Muribaculaceae bacterium | reverse complement strand
GCATTCGGCGGGGAGTTCAGCCAGGTGATAGTGGGAGGTGCACCGCTCAATCCGGAGGTGGAGGATTTCCTGTACAAGATAAAATTCCCGTTCAGTGTCGGCTATGGGATGACTGAATGCGGGCCGCTGATAAGCTTTTCACTATACCCGGATTTTGTGCCGACGAGCTGCGGCAGGACATTGCCCTGCATGGAATCGCGTATATCAGGCGGCGGCGAGGGTGAGCCGGGCGAGATACTGGTGAGGGGTCAGAATGTGATGAAAGGGTATTACAAGAACCCTGAGGCCACAGCACTGGTGCTTGACGCGGACGGGTGGCTGCATACAGGTGACATGGGAAGGATAGATGACGATGGTGTCATTTTCATACGCGGACGTTATAAGACCATGATACTCACTGCAAACGGCCAAAATATATATCCGGAGGAGATTGAGGCTAAAATCAATAATATGCCATTTGTAAATGAGAGCCTGGTGGTGGAACGGGCCGGAAATATTGTTGCGCTCGTGTATCCCGACTATGATGCTGCAGATGCTTCGGGCATTACAGACTATGCGCTGCGTGAGGAAATGGAAAAGATGCGCATGCAGGTCAACGGCATGCTCGCGCCATATGAGCGTATCCATAAGGTGCAGCTCGTGGCAAATGAGTTTGAAAAGACTCCGAAAAAGTCGATAAAGCGTTACCTTTACAACCAATAGCCTGTGTCTATTCTGAGGAAAACACAAGAATGGCTGCTAATTGGCCGATATAGCTGATAGGCTCGGCCTCTTTTATCGTAGAAATGGAATTATCTTAGTCAAATCCCTTTGTAACAATTTTGCGGTAACAGCTGAAGGCTGCTTCTCACCAAGCAATTATCCGCAAATAGTGAAACAATAAGAATTGAAAAAATTATGGCTACAAAAGAAGAAAGAGTAATTTTGGAACATGAATATGTCAATATTTACACAAATGGTCAAGGGAATATCGTTTTATATTTTGGGAACGAAAATGAGAAGCCACTCGCAGTAGGTCGGAAAATGAATGAGATAAACCAAGAACCAAGAGGCATATATGAATGGCTACAACTGGGACGCTTTCTTTAACTACTATCTTGCGGAAAACGCTCCTGATATCCTGGAAAATATGGAAAGTGATCCGGAGGCCGGTTCATATGTTGCCTATTTCGAGGATACAGAAGAAAACGAACAAAAAGCAAAACGCTTTGCCGACATCATCATCTCTTTAATAGAAAACGAAGGAATATATAAAATCCTTCAAGAGAAAGGGGCAGAAATAGAATGGGATTAACCGTTTGTAAGGATAGAAAGGGAGTATGAAACAAGTATTTGAGGGTTTTGATTTTACAGATTTTTGGGATGATAATTACTATGCCCGTAAGAAGTATATAAGTGACGCCCCAACTGATGAACTGATAGCCGATGTAGAGAAAGAATTAGGATACAAGTTGCCAGTTTCCTATATATGGCTTATGAAGCAGCATAATGGTGGCATCCCTTTCAAGACATGCTTCCCTACTGATTCCCCCACAAGTTGGAGTGAAGACCATATTGCAATAACTGGTATTTACGGTATAGGTAGGGAAAAGGACTACTCATTATGTGGAGAACTTGGCAGTCGGTTTATGATTGACGAATGGGGATACCCAGAAATAGGTGTGGCTATTTGTGACTGCCCGAGTGCAGGGCATGATATGGTTTTCTTGGATTATCGAGAATGTGGTCCATTCGGAGAACCCAAAGTTGTGCATATCGATCAGGAATCAAATTTCAAAATAACTATATTGGCAGGAAATTTTGAGGATTTTATACGAGGTCTTGAAAATGCTGAAAAATATGAGAAGTAGTAAATAAGGCACATAACAAGCGGATAAATCACTCTGGCAGTCGACTATCCGTCAGCCATTATCCAATAAATAATAGTAAATATGGAACTGACATTGAATTTGAACTCACGTTTGCAACCCATGCACCGACATGATTTGGAAGATGCCCTTCAAGGAATTCTTGAAAAAGTAAATCTGGGAGAAGTAATGGGAGGAGGTACGCTGTTGAATCCAGAAACCGGAGAAATTGTATCTTGTGATATAGAAATTCACTTAAATGATGATAAACAGGAGAGTATAGACCGTTTGGTTGAGCTTGTTAATAAAATAGGTATTCCAAAAGGTTCAGCATTATTATGTATGGCTCCTGAATTTAAGATGGAAGTAGGAACATTGGAGGGACTGGCTTATTACGGCAATGGAACGGAATTGCCGGATGAAGTTTATGAGAGTTGTGACATCAACCACGTCATTGGGCAGATGGAATCAGCGATGGATGGCGTAGGTAGTTTTTATAGTTATTGGGAAGGGAATGAATGGACAGCTTTGTATTTTTATGGGACTTCATTCGTTGAAATGAAGCAAAAAATAGAACCATTTATTGCTTCTTATCCTTTATGTC
>VSPW01000226.1 GCA_009775535.1 Muribaculaceae bacterium | reverse complement strand
CCCGGTTACTATAAATCGGCGTCTTTCAGACGCCTGCCTAATGGATGGTTCTGCTCTCGGCTTATACGTATCTTTGGCTACGCCTTAGATACTCCCGCTCGGCAAAATCAAATAAATTTGTTTTGCGCTCGGCTTATCCGTATCTTTGACTGCGTCTTAGATACTCCCGCTCGGCAAAACCAAATAAATTTGTTTTGCGCTCGGCTTATCCGTATCTTTGTGGGAAATTATTATATTTCATATCAATTGTATGGGAACTGATATCATAGCCAAGTATTTTCCGGACTTGTCGGGACGACAAAAGGAGCAGTTTGACGCCATCGGGATGCTGTACCCTGAATGGAACGAAAAAATAAATGTTATCTCGCGTCGGGATATTGACAACCTGTATGTCCACCATATATTGCATTCCCTGTCTATTGCAAAGTTCCTACAGCCTAAAGCAGGTACAGAGTTCATGGATCTGGGTACGGGCGGCGGATTCCCTGGTATTCCGCTTGCCATATTATGGCCAGAGTGCCGATTCCATCTGATTGACCGCATAGCAAAGAAGATAAAGGTAGCCTCTGAAATATCATCGGCCATAGGACTGGATAACGTCACATTCCAGCATGGGGATTCGGGTGAATGCCACCGCAAATTTGATTTTATCGTATCAAGGGCCGTAATGCGTCTGGATGACCTCGTACGAATCACAAGGCGAAACGTTTCATCTGATTGCCGGAACATGCATCCGAACGGTCTCATATGCCTGAAGGGGGGAGATATTGAGGTGGCGTCACGCGGGATACAGCTTCCAGTTGTAACATTCCCTGTATCGGAGTTTTTCCCTGAAGAGGAGTTCTTTTCTTCAAAGGAACTGATCTATGTGCCTTATAAAAGCGTTAAAAGATAAAAAGGCATATAATGTTAAGGATATCTCAATTTGTTTTCAATATGTTCGGCGTCAACACGTATATAGTGTGGGACGAGGACAGCCGAGATGCTGTGGTGGTTGACCCTGGGATGACTGATGCCCGCGAAGAGCGTGCGTTGGATGGCTTTATAGATAAGAACAATCTTAAAATCGCCCAAATAGTAAACACGCACATGCATCTTGACCATTGTTTCGGTGCAAACTACGTGAAGAGGAATTACAAAGTACAGTTAGGGTCGGGATATGCCGATTCCCCATTGGCTGAAGCTTTGCCGGCACAGGCCTCAAGGTTCGGGATACACGGCGTACAGGCCCAACCGGTCACTATAGACATAAGCCTGCATGACGGGGACATTATAAAGGTCGGTGACAGTAGCCTTGAAGTCATTTCCGTACCAGGCCATTCACCGGGAAGCATAGCCCTATATTGCAAGGCACAAAAATTTGTGATTGTAGGCGATGTGCTGTTTGAGGGCAGCATCGGCCGTACCGACCTTCCCGGGGGCAACCACAGGCAGCTTATAGAGTCCATAAAGGGACGCCTGCTGACGCTGCCTGATGATACCGTGGTGTTTCCCGGACATGGGCCATCAACCACAATAAAGCAGGAACAGCAGTCAAACCCATATATATTGTAAATATTGCGAAACTATATGGCAGGTATATTTCCTGCCATTCAAAACATATGCATCCTGAACAGAGGGATAGCCTACCCTTCTTGTCCAGGATGCATCTATAATTATCTATGGATATAAACTAATCTATATAGACCTTATCTTTTTTATTCCCTTGGTGGCGTATATATATTCCCGGCACAAGGCTGTCGGAAGAGATACGTATTCCCTGAAGGTTATAGTATATCGGGGTGCCGTCGGGGTCATTGTAAATGTCATCAATCCCGCTGGTTTCGTCAAGCGCAAGGGTACAGACAAATGTAGATCCGGCATCAACACCACCTGTCCAATAGGCCAAACGGCCATCGCGGCTGTTCATACAATTGGACGGGAAGCCTTGCTGATGTAGAAAAAAACCTTTACGCCCATCAATGGTATAGCTACTGGCTACCGGAATCCAATATGTATTATGCGTGGACGGCACAGGCTCACTGGTCATTACTGGGTATGTATTGCCACCGGTATTGCTTGAGGTGTCGACATTGGAAGATAATATCTTACCGATACCAGCCTGTTTGTTGTACAGCTTGAATCCGCTGAATGCGTTGCCAATAAAACACCACAAGTCCTGCGGGTCGGGATATTCCATAGATGTGGTCGAGCGTGTCAATGTAATATAGCCACTTCCTGCATTATCATGCAGGTATTTCGGCTCGGATGTAATCGTAACATAATACCACTTGGCATGGTTTATATCCCTGCTTACATCAAAAGGGGCGGTGTGCACCAACTGGACATCTATGGTTTCATCTTCAGCACCTACTACACCTTCGGGTATTCCCGATACAGTAAAGTATTCAGAAGAGCATTCAAATTCAAATCCGTGCGCCGGATATGGTTCACCTTCATTCACCCGGTGAG
>VSPW01000225.1 GCA_009775535.1 Muribaculaceae bacterium | reverse complement strand
AGCTTGACGGCCCGCAGACACGCGCCGTCGAAGAGCTTTACAAACAGTTCACCCGCAGCGGCGCACTCCTGTCACAAGCCGACAAGGACAAGCTCAAAGCGATCAACACCACCCTTACCGACCTGTATCTGAAATTCAACAAGAACCTTCTCACAGCCACAAACGCATTTGAAATCATTGTTGACAACGAATCCGACATGGCAGGACTCCCAGCCTCATCAATAGCCCAGGCCGCCGATGAGGCAAAGGCTCGCGGACACGAAGGGAAATGGGTATTCACCCTCCATGCCCCCAGCCGGTTGCCACTCTTACAATATGCCGACAACCGCGACCTGCGCCGACGCATGTACCAAGGATACACCACACTGGCAACATCCGGCGAATACGACAACCGTCCGATAATAAACCAGATACTTAAGGCTCGCGCCAAGAAGGCCGCCCTTCTTGGCTTCCCGTCATACGCAGCCTACATGACCGACAACGTCATGGCCAAGACTGTCGACAATGCCGAAAACCTCCTCATGCAGATATGGCGGCCGGCCGTAAAACGCGTCCACGAGGAAGTAGCCGAGATGCAGTCACTAGCCGACCGCGAGAATGCCGGAATAACCATCGAGCCTTGGGACTACTACTATTATGCCGAAAAAGTGCGCCGCGACAAATACGCTCTCGATGAAGACGAAGTACGCGCATATTTCGCACTCGACAACGTACGCGACGGTATCTTCAAGATGGCCAAGACCCTGTACGGCGTTAACTTCACCGAAATGCCCGACGCCCCGAAATATTACCCTGAAGTGACCGTCTATGACGTCACCGACAACGACGGCGCGCACGTAGCCGTGTTCATGACCGACTACTTCCCGCGCGCGTCAAAGCGCCAGGGGGCATGGATGGAAGAGCTCAAAGGCTCATACATCCGTGAGGACGGCACATCGTCAAGGCCTATCGTATACAACGTAGGCAACTTTTCACGTCCGACAGCCGACGCACCGGCACTGCTTACCCTGGATGAGGTGGAAACAATGTTCCACGAATTCGGACATGGCCTCCACGGAATGCTCTCACGCGCCAAATACCGCAGCCAGAGCGGCACCAACGTCGACCGCGACTTTGTAGAACTGCCATCACAGATACACGAGCATTGGGCCATGGAGCCTGAACTCCTCAAACAGTACGCACGCCACTACAAGACCGGCGAAGTGATACCCGATTCTCTTATCCGCAAACTCCAGGCCGCCGCGACACACAACCAAGGATTCACCACAACCGAACTCGCAGGCGCGGCATTGCTCGACCTTCAGTGGGGCAAGGTTAACCCTGACGGCGACATTGATGTAGATGCGTTTGAAAAGCAGGTGGCCGACAAACTGCAAATGCCGTCGCAGGTACAGTTCCGCTACCGCTCACCCTACTTTAAGCATGTGTTCGGCAGCGACGGATATGCATCCGGCTACTACACATACCTGTGGGCCGAAGTACTCGATGCCGACGGATTTGAACTGTTCAAGGAAAAAGGAATTTTCGATCCGGCCACCGCACAGGCCTTCAAGGAAAACATACTTGAAAAGGGAGGCAGCGAAGACCCGATGGAACTGTTCGTAAAATTTCGCGGACACGAACCGAGCGTCGACGCCCTCCTGCGCAACCGCGGACTGATCGAACCTGAAAAGACCCAGAAGCTGCCCGAGCAGAAAGGGAAATAATACACTTTCGTCAAGATACTAATTAGGGCCGGACACCATAAAATTGTCCGGCCCTAATTGTATAGATAATGCCACGGTGGCTAATACCCTTTCCTGTATTTCCCCTCATCCGCATCGTCCATGATGCTTATATACGAGCCATACCGCGATGCCGAAATCCTGTTTTCTCCGACAGCCTCAAGCACAGCGCATCCCGGTTCGTGCGTATGCGTGCAGTCACCGAACCGGCAGTTGGCCGACTCCCTGAAAATTTCCGGGAAGAAATGGCCGACCTCATGGCGGTCAAAATCAATCGTCCCGAACCCGCGCACGCCTGGCGTGTCAATCACAGCCCCGGCATCACGCCCTCCAGGCAGAAAAAACATTTCTGAAAAAGTCGTGGTATGCATACCGGCATCATGAGTATGGGATATCTCGGCCGTACGCAGGTCAAGGCCCGGGATAAGGTCATTTATCAACGTCGACTTGCCCACACCCGAATTGCCGGAAAAAAGCGTTATCCGCCCTCCCATCATCTCCCTGACGGCATCAATCCCCGCCCCGGTCTTCGCCGACACATGCAGCACATCATATCCGATCGACCGGTACAGGTATGAGAAAGCATCAAGCAATTCAATGTCCTCACAGTCCGTAAGCAAATCCACCTTATTTATAAGCAACACAGCCTTCACCCGGTAGGCCTCGGCCGTAGCCAGGAAACGGTCCACAAACATGGTGGCGGTCGTAGGATGCGCAAGCGTCATCACCAACACGGCCTGGTCTATATTGG
>VSPW01000224.1 GCA_009775535.1 Muribaculaceae bacterium | reverse complement strand
TATGCCGAATGTTATGTCTGATAATCTGTTGATATACAACCAAATACCCCCCCCATCTTTCTCCTTGGTATCCAGGTGACGGCAAATTGCCGTCACTGTGTTCCATACCGTCACGCACATGGCCGCGATGAATATGGAAAGATACCAGAACATACGGTAGAAGTCTATTTCGATACCCCTTGTCCGAGTATAGTAAAGGATGGCCACGCCCACAATTGCCACCGGGAGCGCCATGCGCGTGCTTACCGCACCGGGGAAGCGTTTAAGGTAATAGCCTAGTAGGAAGTATCCGGCATAGCCGTTGAAATAGTACAGTATGCCTGTGCTTGTCTCGTTGACTGTAGCGAAAAGCTCTATGATGGGGTAGCATAGGGTCACGCACCACAGGGCGAGGACTGTCTGCAGCTCCTTGCGAGACGCCGTGGCCGCCCATGTGCCCAGTATCGGGGCGAGTAGGTACAGCCCAATCAGCGTGTACATGAACCACAATACACTGCTGCCCTGCGGGGAGAACGGCAGCGACAGTAGCGAGTGCCATATTTTGGAGTAGTCCCCGGAGGCATATGCGCTGGCTCCTATGTAGACGGCGCTCCATATCAGCGTTGGCATCACCACTTTCGACAGCCTGCGCTTTATGAATGTGTTGTAGTCTGTGTTCACTGGCAACAGCAGCGCGCCGCTGACCATAAAGAACAGTCCTATGCATGGGGCTGTGAACAGGCTGAGCGCCGTAAGGAACGGGCCGTTGGCCTGTGCCGACGGAATTGGAGAATGCATGACCACAACCATGATGCATGCGATGATTCTCAGGATGTCAAGCGCGTGGTCTCTATGTCTCATTTCAGTAGCGAGTATATTTTTTCGGTTTCGGATTCATTTCCGTAGTCATGGGCTTGCAGATAAGCAGCCATACTGCCGCGCAGTCCGGTGTCGGCGATGAGGGCCGCCAGCCCGCGGGCACACCCGGCGTTGTCCATGGGCACGATGACCCCGTCTTTGCCGTCGCGCACCTGACTGGGCGCAGTAGGGTAGGCCGTTACGGCCACAGGCTTGCACAGCATTTGTGCCTCACGTACGGTCACCGACTTGCCCTCGTAGCGGGAGGGTTGGGCGTAGATGTCGCATGCCGCTATGTAAGGGTACGGGTTTGTGCGCTTGCCCAGGAGCAGGACATGCTCCTCCATTCCCGCCTGGGCGATCTTGTCGCGGATGAGGGCCTCGTCGCCGCCATATCCGATTATGTACCACCGCAGGCCGCTGATACCGTGGTCTTGCACCAGCCTGCGGGCTATATCGGGGACGTTGTCGTAGTTCTTTGCCGTACAGAAACGGCCTACTGACAGCAGATTGACGCCGGCGGCTTTGTCCCGCCAGGGGATGTCCGCGTCTTCGGCGGCGCGTGACCGCACGAACTTCGGCGACAGTATGTTCTCTATCTCCACTATCTTTCCTGACAGCGATGGGAAGGCCTCCAGGAACGACCTTGTGACCTCAGGCGAGATCGATGCTATGTGGTCGAACGCTCCCCAGACTTTCTCCTCTATGGCGGTGTTGACGCTCACGGTGGAGTAGTCGGTGTGTATCCAGGCCACCTTGCGCTTTGCATCCACCTTGTCACGGCAGATGTTGTGCGGGGTGAGGAAGCTTATGGCAAGATCGTAACTTACGCCGGGGCTTATGCGTGGTAGCCAGGGGGTGACGCAGTTGCCGACGTACTGCATTATTGCGCCGTCATCGCCCTCGGCCGGATGGCGGCGACGCCACTGGAGGTGGCGCATACGGGCGGCCAGCCTCCCTATCGCCACCATCAGATGGCCCTTCCTGGCGGCCTGAGTCAGCGGGCTCTCGATGGCTGCGTATGCCGGTATCTCAGGCAGCAGGTTGACCCACTTGGGTATGAAACGCATCAATGGTCCACGGTGGCTGTAGATGAAAAGGTCGACATCGACACGCCCCGGGTCAAGTGCCCCCAACAGGCCGATAAGGCTCATTTCTGCCCCACCAAGCTCCAGATAGTGCATTAGAATGATGATACGTGGCTTAGACATGATTTTTAAATAATGGAGACAGTGCTTTTTTCCAGATTAACTTTCTCGGCTGGTCAATTATGATAGCCGCAATAAATACACATGCCATATATAATAGGATAAGAATAAAAGCCTTTAATCCTGAATTTGAAAAATATATGGCACGAGTACCATCGCAAAATAATTCAAGTGCATATCCAGTCCCAACATGTAGAAGATAGACTGCGAAACATGAAGAGGAGAACCATAATATGGTTTTATTAATAGACACTGAATATGATTCCCTTAATTTTGTGAATAATGCAAGAAGAGATGCAGCCCCTAAAATTATCAGAGGATTAATATAATTGAAAATAATATGTTCGATCCTGATATTTTTATTTACGGCGGCTATATACAATATAGAGTTTATTGCGGTAGATATTATAAATATTTAAAAGTATGCAGAACAATTATACCGTGTATTTA
>VSPW01000223.1 GCA_009775535.1 Muribaculaceae bacterium | reverse complement strand
CATTAGGAAGGAGCTCAAGAAGTAGCATCTCCTCATTGTTAGAGGCAAGATTAACATTTCCAAGTTCTGGTATAGTAGGATTTATCGGTTTCTTGTATGATGATACATCATATGGCTTTTCAATTGGGCTGCCTGTAATTTTCTCGCGGAATGCAGGATCTACAGGAACAGGGGTATGGCCATATTCACCTTTGACAAGAGATATAAACTGGTTGGATGGGTTTGAGTAGTCCGGCTGTCCTTTCTTACGGTCAAGAGCCACTGCAACAGCTTGAGATCCTACAATCTGACTGGTGGGCGTGACGAGTGGGACAAGTCCTGCATCACGGCGGACTTTAGGTATCAGAGCCATTGCATCTTCTAGCAAGTCGCTTGCGCCAAGGGCCTTTAGTTGTGCAACCATATTGGAGTACATACCGCCAGGCACTTCAGCATTTTTAACGGTCAAATTGGGTTTGGGGAATCCAAAATATTCTTCAATAGAATGACATGCGTTAAGGAGGCTTTCTTCATCACCAGATTTTGCGGCAGCTATTGCTGAATCAAACAATGTGTCAATTTCTACTGGCAGGGTATCATGCAATGGATCAAAATCGCGTTGCATTTTATCTTTATGCAAATCATAGTCGGCCAATGATTCACGGGCGGCTTTAAGGCGTTTTCGTATTTCACCTACAGCTTCCATGTCTGCTTCAAGCTCAATGCCAAGTTTTTTACAGAATATATATATGAGTTCTATTGCGGGGGCTGCAGAACCGCCACCAAACCACCATATGTTGGTGTCAAGTATGTCTACGCCATGAATAATGGCCATGAGGCTTGATGCAAGGCCATATCCCGGGGTGCAATGGGTATGGAAATCAACAGGGACTTTAAGCGTTGATTTAAGTTTAGATATGATGGATGCTGCGCGTGAAGGGTTGACAAGGCCAGCCATGTCCTTTAGCGTTATGATTTTTGCGCCAAGATCCTCCATCTGTTTTGCCTTTTCAACAAAATATTCATCAGTAAATATTTTTTTGGGCTCTACTATTTCATCTTTTTTCCCGAACAGACGTCCGAAGAACCCTTTTTTTACAGTGGTATCAGTATGTTCTTCTTTTGGATCAACGGTATAGCATACGGCACCGTCAGCAATACCTCCAAGTTGGTTAATCAGTCGGATAGATTCCTTGACATTATCAATATCATTTAATGCATCGAATATACGCATTACATTTAGTCCGTTTGCTATTGCCTCCTTATAGAATCCTTCTAGCACAGAATCAGGGTATGGAACATAGCCAAAAAGGTTGCGTCCACGGGAAAGAGCTGAAAGCAATGATTTTCCTTTCATAGCTTTTGAAATGGTGCGTAGACGATTCCAAGGCGATTCGTCAAGATATCGCATCACAGAATCAGGCACTGCGCCACCCCAAACTTCCATGATGTAGAAGCCTGCATTTTCGTAATATGGTAGGAGCTTGTCTATTTCCTCCTGTTTAAGACGTGTGGCGAAGAGCGACTGTTGCCCATCGCGGAGTGTCAAGTCTCGAATTTGTAATTTACGTGATTCCATGTAAACGTGTTAAATTATGTTGAACACTACAAATGTAATATATTAATTTGGAATTAGGGAAATTTATCCGTAATATTTTTAATAGTCATATGTTTTTTTGACTAATTTTGTACTTACTTTATTAATCAGATTCTATACACTATGTTTAATATATTCAATAAAAAATTAGCACCCCAACCTCTCATATTTGCTACAGATATACATTGTCATGTTATTCCAGGCATAGATGACGGTTCTCCAGATATCAATGTATCAGCTGGTCTGATAGAGCGTATGCAGTCATGGGGCATAAAACGCATAATTGCAACTCCTCATGTTACAATGTCGACATTTGAAAATAATCCGCAGACAGTCCGTCCGGCATTAGAGTCTTTGATTGTGGAGCTCGAACGGAGGGATAATAATATTGAGATTAGTAATGCAGCGGAATATCGTCTAGATGAACTTTTTCTAGACCATATGGAAAAAGGTATACTTATGCCCTACCCTAATAATTATATATTAGTGGAGAATTCGTTCATTCAAGAACCATGGAATGTAGAGCAGGTGTTATTCGATCTTAAAGTAAAAGGATATAAGCCAATTCTCGCACATCCAGAACGGTATTCTTATTACCATAATAGATTTGAACGATATGATGCCATATATCGTTCAGGAACAATGTTCCAGGTAAATTTGCTTAGTCTTGCTGGGTATTATGGGAAGGCGGAGAAAAAGACTGCAGAAATGCTTGTTGAAAAAAATATGGTTAATTTTTTGGGCACAGATTTGCACAACCATAGGCATGCTGATGCCATAGAGGGTTATTTGGCATCAAAAGATTATCGTCGGCATTCATTGGCTTTACAGAGTAGGATTTGCAATGATGTGTATTTCAACTGAAAATACTCCAGATATGTAAACCGCAACACTTATAAAAATGTTTCATATCTATATTGATAAATTTAATTGGTATGATATGAAATCTATAGGTATTTTTTACGGTTCCACAACTGGAGTGACTGCAGTTATTGCTTCAAAAATCGCATCTGTG
>VSPW01000222.1 GCA_009775535.1 Muribaculaceae bacterium | reverse complement strand
TTAAAATCTATTGGTTGGAAATCAAGATGTTATAATGCAGGTTTTTGCAGCCGTTTGTCGCCGTTTTGCCCTCAGAAACTCCATGTGGAATTGATTTTCAACAGCTTTTTGCATAAGAGCAGGTATTTTCGTAAATTTGTGCCTCGTATTTTACATGAACATTCTTATTTTATAATAAAAACTAGACCATTACCCATGAATGAGTTAGCACCCAAATACAACCCTGCCGAGGTTGAGGACAAATGGTATGGCTACTGGATGGAACATCAGCTTTTCAGGTCAGTGCCCGATGCCCGTGAACCTTACACTATCGTGATACCGCCGCCAAATGTCACGGGGGTGCTCCACATGGGACACATGCTCAACAACACAATCCAGGACATACTTGTGCGGCGTGCACGTATGGAGGGCAAGAATGCGCTGTGGGTTCCCGGTACAGACCATGCCGCCATTGCCACAGAGGCGAAGGTTGTGGCAAAGCTTGCCGCTGAAGGCATAAAGAAGGACGACCTCACTCGCGAACAGTTCCTTGATCACGTATGGGAATGGACACACAAGCACGGGGGCATAATCCTGGAACAGCTCAAGAAGCTTGGAGCGTCATGCGACTGGAGCCGTACGGCATTCACTATGGATGATATACGTTCGCGCAGCGTTATAAAGGTGTTTGTCGACCTTTACAACAAGGGCCTTATTTACCGCGGTGTGCGTATGGTCAACTGGGACCCGCAGGCCATGACGGCCATATCTGACGAGGAAGTGCTATACCGTGACGAGCACAGCCACCTCTACCACCTACGTTATTATGTGGAGGGCGAGGACCGCTATATAGTAGTGGCAACAACACGCCCCGAGACCATCCTCGGCGATACCGCCGTATGCGTCAACCCCAACGACGAGCGCTACAAGTGGCTTAAAGGCAAGCGCGTAATTGTCCCGATGGTAGGGCGTGCAGTCCCTGTAATAATGGATGAGTACGTGGAAATGGACTTCGGTACGGGATGTCTTAAGGTGACCCCCGCGCACGATGTAAACGACTATATGCTTGGCGAGAAATACGGCTTGCCGTCGATAGACATATTCAACGACAACGGTACTATCTCCGAGGCCGGCGGAATGTATGTGGGCATGGACCGCTTTGATGTGCGCCGCCAGATAATGTCCGACCTCAAGGAAAAAGGCCTTGTAGAGAAGGTGGAGGATTATGACAACAAGGTGGGATATTCGGAACGCACCAAGGTGGTCATAGAGCCGAAGCTGTCAATGCAGTGGTTCTTGAAGATGGACAAGCTTACAGTGCCGGCCCTGGATGCCGTGATGGACGGTGTGATAAAGTTCTATCCTGAAAAGTTCAAGAATACGTACCGCCACTGGATGACCGACACCAAGGACTGGTGTATCAGCCGCCAGCTGTGGTGGGGACACCGCATACCTGCATATTTCCTTCCCGGCAACCAGGGGTATGTGGTGGCACAGACTCCGGAAGAGGCGTTGCGCATGGCACAGGAGAAGACAGGACGTGCCGACCTTACCCTTGCCGACCTGCGGCAGGACGATGATTGCCTTGACACATGGTTCTCCTCTTGGCTGTGGCCTATATCGCTGTTCAACGGCATCCTGGAACCTGGCAATGAAGAGTTGCGGTACTATTATCCGACATCCGACCTTGTCACCGGTCCTGACATCATATTCTTCTGGGTGGCACGCATGATTATAGCCGGATATGAGTATATCGGAAAGAACCCGTTCAACAATGTGTACTTCACAGGCATCGTGCGCGACAGCATAGGGCGCAAGATGTCGAAGCAGCTCGGCAACTCTCCCGATCCGCTTGACTTGATAGCCCAGTACGGTGCTGATGGCGTGCGCATGGGCCTTATGCTGGCAGCGCCTGCCGGAAACGATATAATGTATGACGACAAGCTATGCGAGCAGGGACGTAATTTCTGCAACAAGATATGGAATGCGTTCCGACTTGTCAAAGGATGGAATGTAGAGGAGAAGCCGCAGCCAGAGGTGGCGTCCCATGCTACACACTGGTTTGAGGCGCAGCTTGGCCGCACACTTGCCGAAGTGTCTGACCTCATGGGCAAGTTCCGTATCTCAGAGGCGCTTATGGCAGTCTACCGCCTGTTCTGGGATGAATTCTCATCATGGTATCTCGAGATGGTCAAGCCGGCATACGGCGACAGCATCGACAGTGTGACATACAAGGCTACGATAGGATTTTTCGATTCGCTGCTGAGAGTGCTCCACCCGTTCATGCCATTTATCACCGAGGAGCTGTGGCAGCATATCGCAGAGCGCCGTCCAGGCGAGTCCATCATGTATGCCTCCACACCGCAGCCATCGGAAATTGACGGTGATGCCATTTTGCGTATGGAATTCGCCAAGGAGATTGTGACAGGTGTCCGCGGTGTCCGCGCCGCCAAAAACATTGCGCCGAAAGAGCAGTTGGCTCTGCGTGTGATAGGAGAGGCCGACCCGGCAGTGGCTGTCATTGTCTCAAAACTTGCCAACTTAAGTGAATTTACATCTGAATCCGACAAAGATCCTGCACACTCGACAATCATGGTTGTTACTAATGAGTTTAATT
>VSPW01000221.1 GCA_009775535.1 Muribaculaceae bacterium | reverse complement strand
GCCCGGCACTCATCGGAACATTTACTGTCGTCAGCACCGAAGCCATGCCCGCCGGTTTTATATTGATGGTACACATGTGGCACTCCGGCACGTTCCAGGGCCTTATGTAGCAATACCGAATTGCCATATTTCACCACAGGGTCATCAATACAGTTAACAAGGAACACCGGAGGCCCGTCGGGACGCACATGCCTTTCAAGCGACAGCGAATCCCGCATAGACACTTTCCTTGAACCCCATTCGCCCAGAGCGGCACGCCTCGAACGTTTATGGGTCAATTCCCTGTCGGTGAATGTGACCACCGGATATATCGGGGCTACAAAATCCGGCCGCAGGCTGCAACCCGAGCCAACCCCGCGCATGGCAGTGAAATCCGTACCATAAAGCTCTGCACCCAACATCACCAGATGCCCGCCTGCCGAAAAGCCCATAGCCCCTACCCTGCAGGAGTCAATCCCCCAGCCGGCGGCATTGCCGCGCACCACTTGTAGCGCCCGTTGCAAGTCCTGTATCATTGCCGGATGGCTCACGCCGCCGAACAATCCACGCGCATGCGTGATGTATCCCCCGATTGTCGCCGTACGGTATGTAAGCACAAAAGCAGCAATGCCGCTATCGCACAGCCATTGCGCCACTCCCTCGCCCTCGGTCTTGTAGTCATGCCAAAAATAACTCCCGCCAGGACATACTATCACACCTACGCCCATCGGGTTCTCTTCAGGAATAAACGGCACAAGCTTCACCTTACCGTCCCGTCCGTCGACATCCTCCCATATCCTCACAGGTGTCCCAGCATGGCACGGCGCAACAAATGCAACAAGAACCAGCACCACAATCTCAGCCAATATATCACAAACCCTTCTCATATGCCTCATTTATCTTATTCACCACCACGTTAAGGCCTAATATGCCTTCCGCAGTATTGATCGCAGTCAACGGCACTCCGCATATGCCGTGAAGATTTATACACTGGCCGGTGAGCATAAGATTTTTCACCTTTGTGAATACGGACATCTGCGACAACGCCATATTGCAGCTGTCCTTACGGTATCCGTACAGCGAACCATCCTTTACACCGTAATAATCTCGTATCGTAAGCGGGCTTGCGCTATAGCTATGCTCCACCATCGCGCCGAAGCCGGGATACAGCTGCCCCATTATGTCCGTTATCTGTGCCACCTTCCCACGTTTCCACTCATCATATTCTTTAGGACGTGCGCCAAGGCATGTATGTTCCCACCGGCGGACCTCGTCAAACTCCATGACACAGTTTACAATGACCTTGCGCGCCCACCGCCCCTGTCTGTTGTCGCATGGTGTTATATACATCATTCCGAGCGGCCACACACCGTCCGCCGTATCCGCCAGATTCCAGCATGTACCATAATCCCGCTGACAAAAATTTACACCAGGAAGATATGGAAACATTCCAGGCTTCATGACGAAATATGCCGAGAAAGCGGAATATGAATTAGGAATCTCATTTAGCCGGGCTGTAAACGTACGGTTGAATGTGCCTGGCGGCAAAAGCGCAAGGAGGGCACACGGATGTATCGCCGACACATAGACATCGGCCATATGCCTGACGCCGTCCGCCGTCTCCACATAAGTGACATTCTTCTGCCCAACCCCTATCGAGGTTACGGGGCATCCGCCCTCTACATGGCCGCCATGTCCTTCTATCACCCCTACTAGGGCTTTTGTCAACTGGCGGCTGCCACCACGGAACTTCGACTGTCCATTGAGGTACAATACTGTTATTATAGCATGTACATATGCAGGGGTATGCCCTTTCACTCCTCCATACATAGGATTTATGAACGACAACAGCTCCTTCAGCCTAGGGTCGGACACATATCCTGCCATTACCTCGTCAATCGGACGGAAAAAATCGATGCTGTGAGCGGCAAGGAAATTTTCAGTAGGGCGGAGGTTGAATATGTCCACCTCAGCCGCCATACTGTACATGAGGTCGACAAAACCTTGTATACCCGCAGCCTCTGATGGAAACCGCCCTGACAGGTAAGCGACAAAAGCTTCCCTGCCACCTGGTAGCCTGTATTCTGCCCCGTCACACAGATACGTCACCCTGTCTATGCAATCATTGCCGTCAGGGGCAAAATCAAGACAGCC
This sequence comes from Muribaculaceae bacterium, assembly GCA_009775535.1. GTDB lineage: Bacteria > Bacteroidota > Bacteroidia > Bacteroidales > Muribaculaceae > CAG-873. The sequence continues at coordinate 487 of VSPW01000221.1, read as the reverse complement.
GGCAATTCCAAGATAAATGCATATCTTGTCCAAAGTGCCTCCTGGCTGGAAGCCGCCTAGTATGTGCATGCTTGTCTCAAATTCCTCCCCATTACGGAAAAATGTCTGCAATCCGCCCCCTATATTTATATTCTTTTCAAGCACGGTCACCTGAAGGCCCTCTTTGGCAAGGATAGCCCCTGTAAAAAGCCCTCCAAGGCCGCCACCGATTACTACTACACGCTTTTTCATGTCCTTCCGCATTTTATCCGGTAAAGGATGTCTTCATATCCAGGCATCTCACCACACGCCAACACAGAACCGACCATAACCCCGAGCATGCCATGGGAATTGGTGTTCTGTCCCACCAGGAACAGGTTCGGTATACGTGTACGGTGCGACACCCTGTTTGCCGACCCCAGGAGCACATCCTTGGCTACGCCATACATAGACCCTCCCGGAGTAGCGGTATAGCAGGCATATGTCAGCGGTGTAGATGTATAGTATT
>VSPW01000220.1 GCA_009775535.1 Muribaculaceae bacterium | reverse complement strand
GAGACACACCGAGGATGGCGTTAGCGCCAAGGTTGCTCTTGGTGTCTGTGCCGTCAAGGGCAAGCATCTTTTCGTCGATTGCAATCTGGTCGAGGGCGCTCATGCCTACGAGGGCTTCAGCGATAGGGCCGTTAACGTTAGCCACAGCCTTTGTCACACCTTTACCCATGTAGCGGCTCTTGTCGCCGTCGCGGAGCTCAAGGGCCTCATTGACACCTGTTGACGCACCAGAGGGTACGGAAGCACGTCCGCGTGCACCTGATTCAAGAACTACGTCTACTTCTACGGTGGGGTTGCCACGGCTGTCGAGGACCTCACGACCGATGATTTTTTCGATTTTCATAATTGTTGTAACTTGTTATTGAGGATATTATAACTTGTGATAATATTCTGTTTTTTACCGCTACAAAGTTAACTAAAAATTTGCATTTTCAAAAGAAGCCAGCGACAGATTGTCCAAACTTTTATGTTTTGTTGCATCAACGATGTTTTTTGATGAAAATTTCGTAATTTTGGGGTCTAATTTTATTGCTGATGAACTATTTGCGCAAATATATGGTTGCCGCCTTAATGGCTATGTCTGCGGCTACGGCCATGCCGGCATCTCCGGCATGGGAAACCGTTTCCGCGGCATCCCTCCAGCCTGAACAGGCAGATGGCGATGCGATTGATGTAAACGTGCAAGACAGGCACATCTACATCACCGTCAGGCGGCCACAACAGGTAAGTGTCCTTTCCATACTTGGGCAAATGATCTCCCAGACAACATTACAACCGGGCACATACCGCCTGCGTATCGCATCCAGGGGCATATACATATTGAAAATCGGGACAACAACCAGACGCGTCACCGTATAATATCCAGGCCTAACCATATGCCAAGCTAAGGTGTTATAATTACCGTAGAGGCAGGCCTGCATTTACAGCGACGCAATACAAACATAAATCATGGAACGAATAAAAGTTAAAATCATAAACCGTTCGGGACATCAGCTTCCCGCATATGAGACACCTTCTTCGGCAGGCATGGACGTGCGCGCCTGCCTTGAAAAGCCGGTGACCCTACAGCCGCTCGAACGAGCCCTGATCCCTACAGGCCTACGGGTGCAGTTGCCGCAAGGGCATGAAATGCAGATACGCCCACGTAGCGGCCTGGCATTGAAGCATGGCATATCGCTTGTCAACAGCCCCGGCACAGTAGACGCTGATTACCGCGGAGAGATAGGCATACTGGTGATCAACCTGTCAAACGAACCGTTTGTAATCAATGACGGGGAACGGATATGCCAGATGGTGATAACCAATTACACCCACGTTGAGTGGGACCCGGTAGAGGAAATCGACTCTACCGTACGTGGTGACGGCGGATTCGGGCACACAGGTGTCAAATGACAAAGACCGTAAAAATGGAATACAGACGTACAGCTGCAATAATTATCGCCACAATCATCCTGTCCGTATCCGGGGCGCTTGCCATAAACGCAAAAGGCAACCGGACACAGGAGTCATGGGACGAACGTGCACAAAGGCTAAAGTCAGACTACATATTCATGGAAGGGATGAGGGTAAACTCCCAACCATCGCGCCCGGAAGACTATTTCTTCCTGATGCGGCGTGCGGAAATGTTAAATCCCGATGATGCCGACATCGCTGCCGAAGTAGGTTATTACGAATGGGCCATATCCGCCGACTCCGCCATGCACCAAAGGGGCATCGCCAAACTGAAACGCCACTTTGAAGAATTTCCGGAAGACTATTTCTGGAGTTCCCTTTATGCCACCGCCAAACGACGTGAGTTTGACACCAAAGAAGTTGTAAGGGTCGGCACTATCCTGGATTCACTATTTCCGGACAAGACGGAGCATTCCCTACAGCTGGCAGACGACCTCGGAGCATTGGCAGCAGCCGGGGACACATCGGCCCTAGCGCACAGCCTTGCAATACTCAACAGGATTGAACTTGGTGTAGGGAAAGAACCGTGGCTGATATCACGGAAAGTAAGAGTCTATTCGGCCGTACGCGACACGGTGTCAATAATGCGCGAGGTAGCGGATATGCTGTCAGCTTCACCAGGATCCAGCACAAACAACCTTTTAGCGGGATCTATAAACGCTTTTTTCAACCGCCCGGACAGCGCCATCTACTATTATAACCGCGCATGTTCCCTGGATTCGGCAAACGGTGAAGCGTTCTATACACGTGCCGAATTTTTCAGGGAAATAGGAGACAGTGCCGCCTACGACCGCGAAGTGTTCAACTCTCTCAAACTTACAAGCCTGGAAGTAGATACCAAACTTCAACTGCTGACAGGATATGTGAAGGAACTATACAGCGACACGACAACGGCACAACGATCCAGGATAAACGACCTTTTCAACGTCCTAATGGAACAGCATCCGCATGAGGCAAAGATACATTCGATATACGGCACTTACCTGGCTGTAACAAACAGGCTTCCGGAAGCAGCAGAACAATTCCAGTATACAGTCGACATCGACCCTTCTGATATGGATGCCTGGCGCATGCTCATATCGGCGCGGATACAGTCAGAGGACAACGGCGGTGTAATAGCTGCAGCACAACGGGCACGTAGCCTATTCCCGGATGAATATTGGTGGTATCTGACAGAAAGCATTGCCTATCTGCAATCGGGACGCAACCAGGA
>VSPW01000022.1 GCA_009775535.1 Muribaculaceae bacterium | reverse complement strand
TCATTTGGGATATATGTGCTGAGATGTTATTGGTGGCTTGCTGGCGGCGCTGGTGTTGGTGTGTGGTTTTCTTTTTTGATGTACCTGGCTATGATGGTATCGGCATCTTGGAGATGGCTTTATTTGATAGGGGTTGGACTTATTTTATAGGGCGGGGACGGATACTTTCAAATAGTTCGCGCGCGAGGGAGGGTTTTTGATAAATTAGCTGTAACTTTGCAGTGATGGTTGTCCCGGTTTTGTGGCGGGACATGCCGTGATTTTTATTGTTATTTTTATGACTGCTATAGATATTCTGATTATAGTCCTTGCCATAGTGGCAATCGTGATGGGCTTCCGCTCCGGGCTGCTCAGACAGGCGGGCCGTCTGCTGGGCGTCATTGCCGGGATTATAGCCTGCCGGATATTCGCACAGGATGTGGCCATATGGATGGGCGCAGACAAGGGTTCTCCCTATGATTCGGCAGATGTGTCGATGCTGACAACGGTAGTGGCATATGTGGTGGTGTTCATCGTGGCCTATGTGGCCATGTCGCTGCTTGGCTCACTGCTGAAGCGCATTGTTTCGGCCACCGGGCTAGGCCCTGTAGACAGGGTGTGCGGGGCGGTGTTCAACCTGGCGGAATACGCGCTTGTGCTGAGCCTTGTGCTCAACCTTTGGATAGTGGTGTTCCCCGACAGCAGCCTCAGGCATGACCATGTGGCGACGTACCGCCTCGGGTCGACGGGCCTGAGCCTTCTGAACTTTGCCCCCAAGGTGCTGGGGTCGGAAGCGGTCGGCCGGATGCTTGATGTCCAGGCAACGGGAGCGCAGGAAAAACCTAAGGTACAGGAAAAACGTTAAACTAGTTAGTCAACAACCAGCAATATATGGAATCCAACAATATACCTGCCCCGGCACAGGGTTGCCCCCTGGCCGGCGGTGACAAAAAAGCGGACAGCACTGACGATGTGATCGGCGGTGTGACTTCGGGCGAATACAAGTATGGCTTCACTTCGGATATAGAGACCGACATCATACCGCGCGGCATAAGCGAGGAGGTGATACGGCTGATATCGCACAAGAAGGGTGAGCCTGAATGGCTACTGGAGTTCCGCCTTAAGGCCTACCGCCACTGGCTGACGATGGAGATGCCACGGTGGGCCCACCTGGACATACCTGATATCGACTACCAGGCGATAAGCTATTATGCTGCGCCGCGCACGAAAGAAGCGCCCAAGAGCCTCGATGAGGTAGACCCACAGGTAATAGACACGTTCAACCGCCTGGGCATCCCGCTGGAGGAACAGAAGGTGCTTTCGGGGATGGCCGTGGATGCGGTGATGGATTCGGTGAGCGTGCGTACGACCCACCGTGAGGCGCTTGCCGAACGTGGGATAATATTCTGCTCATTCTCGGAGGCGGTGCGCGACTATCCCGACCTTGTGAAGCGCTACCTGGGCTCGGTGGTGAGCTACCGGGACAATTTCTTTGCGGCGCTGAACTCGGCGGTGTTCTCGGACGGTTCGTTTGTCTATATCCCGAAAGGGGTGAGATGCCCGATGGAGCTTTCGACGTATTTCCGCATCAACGCTGCGGGTACGGGCCAGTTCGAGCGAACGCTGATAGTGGCCGATGATGACGCCTATGTGAGCTATCTGGAGGGCTGCACGGCGCCGATGCGCGATGAGAACCAGCTACATGCGGCCATAGTGGAAATTGTGGTCGAGGACCGTGCCGAGGTGAAGTATTCGACCGTGCAGAACTGGTATGCCGGCGACAAGGACGGCCGCGGCGGCATATATAATTTCGTCACCAAGCGCGGCCTGTGCCGCGGCGACTTCTCGAAGCTGTCGTGGACGCAGGTGGAGACGGGATCGGCGATAACGTGGAAATACCCGTCGTGCGTGCTTGCCGGCGAGGGAAGCACGGGCGAGTTCTATTCCGTGGCCGTGACCAACAACCGCCAGCAGGCAGATACGGGCACCAAGATGATACACCTGGGGCGCAACACGCGCTCGACAATCATATCGAAGGGCATCTCTGCGGGTCACAGCCAGAATTCATACCGCGGGCTGGTGAAGGTAGCCCCTGGGGCTGACGGGTGCAGGAACTACACGCAGTGCGACAGCCTGCTGCTGAGCGACACCTGCGGGGCGCATACGTTCCCGTACATCGATGTGATGAACGATTCGGCGGTGGTGGAGCATGAGGCCACCACATCGAAGATTTCTGAGGAACAGATATTTTACTGCAACCAGCGCGGGATATCCACCGAGGAGGCCGTAGGGCTTATCGTGAACGGGTATGCCAAGGAGGTGATGAACAAGCTGCCGATGGAGTTTGCGGTGGAGGCACAGAAGCTGCTGGCCATCACCCTGGACAATTCAGTGGGATAATGGAAAACATGTATAGAAAAAAATAACATACTACACTATAATATATGGACGAGATTCTGCTACAAGTGTCCGGTCTCCGTGCCGGAATCGAAGGCAAAGAGATATTAAAGGGCATCGACCTGACGGTAAGGCCGGGGGAGGTGCATGCCATAATGGGCCCGAACGGCTCGGGTAAGAGCACCCTGTCGGGCGTGCTGGCCGGCGACCCGCGCTTCACGGTGACGGAGGGTGCGGCGGTGTTCCACGGCATAGACCTGCTGTCGCTTCCGCCGGAGGACCGCAGCCATGAGGGGCTTTTCCTCTCATTCCAGTATCCGGTGGAGATACCGGGGGTATCGATGGTCAACTTCATGCGCGCGGCGCTGAACGCCAAGCGTAAATATTTCGGCGAGAACCCGCTTTCGGCCAGCGATTTCCTGAAGCTGATGCGGCAGAAACGTGCTGTGGTAGGGCTTGACAACAAGCTTGCATCGCGTTCGGTGAACGAGGGCTTCTCCGGAGGTGAAAAGAAGCGTAACGAGATATTCCAGATGGCCATGCTAGAGCCGCGCCTGTCGATACTGGACGAGACGGATTCGGGTCTGGATATCGATGCCCTGCGCATCGTGTCGTCGGGTGTGAACATGCTGCGCACCGACCGCAACGCCACCATAGTGATAACGCACTACCAGCGCCTGCTTGACTATATCAAGCCTGATTTCGTGCATATCCTGTACAAGGGCCGCATTGTGCATTCCGGTGGGCCGGAACTGGCACTGGAGCTGGAGGAGAAGGGCTATGACTGGATAAAGGAACAGGTTGACGGCAAAAACTGACATATACGATGAGTGCAATTACACAATATATAGACCTGTACAAGGAGCACCGGGCTGCAATCGAGGGCCATTCGGCGGCGGCGATGAACGCCCTGAGGCCGGCGGCGCTGGATGTGCTGCTGTCGACCCCGCTGCCACGCAGGGGTGACGAGGGGTACGCCCGGTTCTCGCTGGAAGATGCTTTCGCCCCCGACTATGGGGTGAACATCAACCGCATGGCTTTCCCGGCGGAGGCGTCGCAGTCGTACAGATGCGACATACCGCAGGTGTCGACACTGATGGCCGCCGTGTCGGGCGACATGCTGGTGCGTTCGGCCTACATGGACCGCAACATGCCCCAGGGGCTTACGGTGACCACAATCGCCGAGGCCGCACGCCTGATGCCGGAGACGGTGGAGAGGCACTACGGCATGATAGCCCCCCTGGGGCGTCCGGAGGTGGCACTCAACACGCTGCTGGCACAGGAGGGAGTGATGATACATGTGGCACGTGGCGCGGAGATAGCGAAGCCCGTACAGATAGTGAACCTACTGAACTCGGCGATGCCTATGATGGCCGTGCGCAGGGTGCTGATAGTGGCCGAGGAAGGGGCATCGGTACAGGTGCTGTCGTGCGACCATACCAGCAACAACGATACAGACTACCTGGCCTCGCAGGTGATCGAGATATATTGCGGGGCAGGGGCACGCGTGGCCTATTACGACCTGGAGGAATCGTCGGAACGCACCACACGTGTCAGCGGCCTGTTCGTAAGACAGGAACAGGGGTCGGAGCTTACGGTGAACGGCTCTACGCTGATGGGCGGCACAACCAGGAACGACTATGAGATAGACCTGGCGGGCGAACGGTGCTCGACATCGCTTGCCGGCATGGTGATAGCATCAGGGAAGCAGGTGACCGACAACGCATCGCTGATAAACCACGGCTGCCCGCACTGCCACAGCGACCAGCTGTTCAAATACGTGATAGACGATGAGGCCAAATGCGCCTTTGAGGGGGCTATAAAGGTGGACTACAACGCCAAGTTCACCGAGGCCTACCAGAGCAACCGCAACCTGCTGGCGTCAAAGGGCGCGCGGATGCACACAAGCCCGCAGCTGGAAATATACTGCGATGAGGTGAAGTGCAGCCACGGCGCCACCACGGGGCAGCTCGACGAATCGGCACTGTTCTACATGCGCTCGCGCGGCATACCCGAGGACGAGGCCAGGACCATGCTCATGCAGGCGTTCATGATGGATGTGCTCGACACGGTGAAGATGGACGGCCTGCGCGACAGGCTGCGCCACCTGGTGGAACGACGGCTGTCGGGACACAAGGCCGTGTGCGCGGACTGTGACGCAGCCACCGACCCGCTGGAACGCACAGAAGGGGGGCGTCCATGAACGCCGCCTACGACATTGACGGGCTGCGCCGCCAGTTCCCGATACTGGGACGGACGGTGTACGGACGCCCGCTTATATACCTCGACAACGCAGCCACATCGCAGACCCCGGAATGCGTTGTGGACAGCATAGTGAGGATGTATACACATACGAAGGCCAACGTGCACCGCGGAGTGCACGGGCTATCGCAGGAGGCCACAGACCTGCAGGAGGCGGCACGCGAACGCGTACGGGCCTTCATCAACGCCGAATCCACGGACGAGGTCATATTCACCCGCGGCACTACCGAGGGCATAAACCTGGTGGCATCGTCGATGGGCCAGCTCCTGCCCGAGGGGTCGGAGGTGATAGTGAGCGTTATGGAGCACCATGCCAACATAGTACCCTGGCAGCTGCTGGGGAAGCGCCGCGGCATCACGCTGCGCCCTGTGGCGATGACAGCAGACGGCAGCCTTGACATGGATGACTTCCGTGCGGCGTTCAACGACAGGACATCGATGGTGGCCATGTGCCATGTGTCGAACGTGCTGGGGACGGTTAACCCTGTGAAGGAAATCATCGCCGAGGCACACAGGCATGGCGTGCCGGCGCTAATCGACGGCGCACAGGCGGTGTCGCACATGCATGTCGACGTACGTGAACTGGATGCAGACTTCTACGTGTTCTCATCGCACAAGATGTACGGACCTACCGGTGTGGGGGTGCTCTACGGCAAGCGCAAATGGCTCGAAATGATGCCTCCATACCAAGGCGGGGGAGAGATGATAGGCCACGTGGGCTTTGACGGGACTACGTTCGCCGATCTTCCGTTCAAGTTCGAGGCCGGCACACCCGACTTTGTGGGAATCGCCGCCCTACATACCGCCATCAACTGGCTGGAGGATACGGGCATAGGCGCAATAGCACAACATGAACACAACCTGATGGAACATACGATGGCCGGGCTGGAGGAGATACCTGGGATACGGTTCTTCGGCACAGCCCCGGGCAAGGCGGCCGTCATTTCGTTCCTTGTCGGGAACGAGCATCCGTATGACGTGGGCATGCTCCTGGACAAGCTCGGGATAGCAGTGCGCACGGGACACCACTGCGCGCAACCGCTGATGCATGCACTGGGCATAGAGGGCACGGTGAGACTGGCGTTCGCCGCCTACAACACCATAGAGGAGGCCGACTCGTTCACGGCGGCGCTGAAACGCGTCGCTGCGATGCTGGCATAGACAAAAAACGGACAAGACAAAAAGATATAGCCATGGATACACCTAGACAGCAACAGATTACGCTTGAGCAGGCACAAAGGATGGTAGACGAGTGGATAACCACCGTGGGAGTGAGATATTTCTCACCGCTGACCAACATGGCAATACTTGCCGAAGAGACCGGCGAGGTGGCCAGGGTGATGGCCAGGCGCTATGGCGACCAGTCATCAAAGCCCACGGACACGGCGGAACTGGCTGATGAACTGGCCGACGTGATGTGGGTGATAATGGCCATAGCCAACCAGACAGGGGTCGACCTCACGGAGGCTTTCATGAAAAACCTGGAGAAAAAGACCATCAGGGACAGCGAGCGCCACAGGCAGAACCCCAAACTGGCGGGCGGGGACAATTGACAGAACCATAAACAAATAAACAATACAGTTTTATGAGCGACAAATATCATGATACGGTGGCCGCAAGCAGCGTGACCACTGACGACGGACAGGTGAAGGCCGCCGTGGAGAAAATCCTGGCAGAACACAAGCAGGAGAACATGAACCAGGACGTGTACCGCTTCCTGTTCAACACAATCGACCTTACAACCCTTAACTCTACGGACTCCAACCAGTCGGTGGCTGCGTTCGTGGAGCGTGTAAACGCTTTCGATGAGGAGTATCCACAGCTGAAAAACGTTGCCGCCATCTGTGTATACCCCAACTTCGCCGAAATTGTACGCACGGTGCTTGATGTGTCCGATGTGGACATCGCATGCGTGTCGGGGGGATTCCCTTCGTCCCAGACATTCGTGGAGGTGAAGCTTGCAGAGACAGCGCTGGCCGTGGCCGGAGGCGCAGATGAAATAGACATAGTGCTCAATGTGGGCAACTTCCTGGACGGCGACTATGAGGCCGTGTGCGACGAAATATCCGAGCTCAAGGACTCTTGCCGCGGCGCAACACTGAAGGTGATCCTGGAAACCGGGGCACTCAAGACTGCCGCCGGCATCCGTGCAGCATCTGTGCTGGCGATGTACTCCGGGGCAGATTTCCTGAAGACCTCTACCGGCAAGGGGTATCCCGGAGCATCGCTTGAGGCTGCATATGTGATGGCGCAGTGCATCAAGGAATACTATGAGAAGAACGGCCGCATGATAGGCTTCAAGGCCGCCGGAGGGGTGGCTACAACGGAAGACGCCGTGGCATACTACACCATAATAAAGGAGGTGCTCGGCGAGGCCTGGCTCACCAATGACTACTTCCGCTTGGGGGCAAGCCGCCTGGCAAACAACCTGCTCAGCGATATCCTCGGCGAAGAGACCAAATTCTTCTAACATAACATGCCATCCCTGCCGTCAGACGCCATTTGCCGGCAGGGATGGAACAAAACCTATAATACAATGAAAATCTGGATATTCCTCGACGGCCGGCAGCAAGGGCCGATGGATATAGACCAGCTCGCGCAACTTCCGGTGACCCCGACGACCCCTGTATGGTACGAAGGGCTGCCTGACTGGTCGACCCTCGGGGCAGCGCCTGCTACCGCCGGGCTGTTTGCCCCGCCCCCTGTACCGCAAGGCAATGCCGGGGACAATAATGCCGAAGCCTCTGACAGCGCCACACCGCAATCCGTGGCCACAGCCTACACCCCCGCGCCACAGGCAGCCACTGCACAGTCACCACGGCAGGCAGGAGGCATTCCTGCATGCCCGCCTAACTATCTGGTATGGGCCATATTGTCCACAATATGCTGCTGCACGCCCTTGGGCATCGTTGCGATAGTGTACTCATCGCAGGTGATGTCGCGGTATAACCGCGGCGACTATGCCGGGGCGCTCATGGCCTCGCAACGGGCACAGCTGTGGCTGATTCTGGCATTCGTGCTCGGCCTCATAGCAGTGCCGTTCATGTTCCTGATGGGCCTGTTCTGAGCGGTGGCGCCAATGAGGGTGTCACGGCGGAGTTTGGCATTGGCGGCTTCAATAGCCGCCGCCATCATACTATGCGCAGTATATTACCGGTTTGACCCTGAGGTATCGCCGATGCCGCGCTGCTTTTTCAAGGCCCTGACCGGCTGGGACTGCCCGGGATGCGGGTCGCAACGGGCACTGCACGCGCTACTTCACGGCGATGCCGCCTCGGCATGGGGACACAATGCCGCCATAATGCTGCTTGTGCCTCTGATGGCCTTTTATGCCGTGGCGGAATGGCGCAAGAGTTCATCGCCACGGCTGTATGCGTTGCTTTATAACCGTTGGGCCATATATGCGCTGCTGGCCGGAATAACGGGATGGACGCTGTGGCGCAACTTGGCTTGACGCATATGTGCATGTGTCAGTAATCGCTGAAGAACTGCGGCTTGATGCATATACCCACCCTGAGCATGGAGTGGAAACGGTTATAGTCGAGCATGCCTTCTCCGTAGCCGTTGTAGTACTGTAGGAAGAAGTACTGGTTGTCGCGCTTTGAGAAGCGGTAGCCGAACTCAATGATGGTGTTGTAGTCGAAGAATTTCCATCCGGCGCGTTTGGTGAGTATCACCGATCCGGTAAAGCGCCTGTCGTTGGATATGAACTGTGTGCCAACCTGGTACATGCCGCTGTAGTGCAGGATGTCGCGGTTGTGCTTTCCGTCGACTATGGGAATCCACACCTTACCGTGCACCATCAGATTGTTGTCGATGAATATGTTTGCGGCCAGCGACAGCCGTTCCCACGAACGCGACCATATGCTGTCGCGTCCATTGCTCTCGTGCTCCAGGATGAGGCTCACTTTGCCGATATAGCGGTCGTGAGAGAAAAGGGGCTTCGTCAGGCCTATGCCGGGGTTGAAGTTAAGGTCGGTCATGGGCATGGAATCCTCCAAGATATTCCAGAACACTTTCTGGGTATAGAACAGGTAGAGGTAAGTCCCGAACGGGAGTGTGGTGCGTGTGAGTTTCTGTGATATCGACACCTGGAACTTGACGTTTGTGTTTGAGCGTGTCGGCTTGTGTCCGACCGTAGTGCCGAAAAGGAAATAGTTGTCCTTGTACAGCCCGAAGTAGGGACGGCTGTCGAACTCGCGCAGCACATTCTTGCGGCGTATGACCGCACTGTCGGGCGACACGATCTGTGCCCAGGACGGAAATTGGGCTAAGGCCGAGACGGCAATGATGGCTAGGAGCAGGATACGGCGCATAGTGCAGATGAATATGTGATGGATTTATGTCAGGGCAGCAAATTTAAGCATTTCCGGCTTTCAGGAAACGCCAAAACATCGCCAGAAATAGGCGGTTTGCCGCTTTCTACGGATAAAACACACAAAACGGCATGATAGTTGAGGAAACATATACCGGAAAGGGATCTGTACATACTTTTTGCCGTGATTTTTATTGGCGATACACCGGATATGAGAAAAAATGATTAATTTTACGACTGAATGTCGGCCCGATGTGCCATATGGCGTAACGGGCCGGGACGACATAATGCATATAATCGCCCAAACCAATGAATTACAGTTTTTTAGACTTCCTATGCCTGATCGGATCAGTCGGATTGTTCCTATACGGCATGAAAGTAATGAGCGAAGGACTCCAGAAGGCTGCCGGAGACCGCTTGCGCAACATCCTGTCAGCAATGACCCGCAACCGCTTTACCGGCACGATCACCGGCTTTGCAATCACGGCATTAATCCAGAGCTCGTCGGCATCGACGGTGATGGTGGTAAGTTTCGTCAACGCCGGCCTGATGACCCTGGCCCAGTCAATGGCAGTGATTTTTGGTGCAAACGTCGGCACGACGTTCACTGCATGGGTGATAGCCCTGTTCGGATTCAAAGTCAACATATCGGCATTCGTCCTGCCCCTCATAGGCCTGGCCGTACCGCTGCTGTTCTCCAAGAAGGGACGAACAAAGTCGATAGGCGAGTTCCTTGTGGGCTTCTCGTTCCTTTTCATGGGCCTGGACATGATATCGCTATATGTGCCGGACCTGCAGAGCAACCCGGAGATGTTCGCCTTCCTGAAGGAATATGCCACGATGGGCATATCCTCAATATTAATATTCCTAGCCGTGGGCATAGTATTGACGATGGTGATACAGTCATCGGCAGCCACATTCGCAATAACACTGATAATGTGTACGAAAGGATGGATAACTTTCGACCTCGCGTGCGCGATGGTGCTGGGCTCGAATATAGGCACGACAATAACGCCTATCCTGGCATCTATGAGCGGGAACGTGGCGGCGAAACGCACTGCGATGGGGCATCTGCTGTTCAACCTTCTAGGCACGGTGTGGTGCATATGCATATTCATTCCGTTCTGCGATTTCAATGCCTGGCTTACCGACACTATCGGTGCAGGCAACCCCAATGCGCTGTATAATTTTGTAAACGGGCTTGAACAGTCGGACCCGGAACTATACAACCACCTGTTCGACAATTCGCTGCCTGCGGGCCATGAGGTGATGGCAAAGATAGCCACGATGCAGCTTAGCGTCTCGTTCGGCCTGTCAATATTCCATACAGTGTTCAACCTTGTGAACCTGTCGATAATGATATGGCTTACAAATTTCTATGTAAAGACAGTAGAACGCCTCATACCCGCCAAGCACAAGGAGGACGAGGAATTCGCGCTCAAATACATATCCGGCGGCCTTCTGTCGTCGGCGGAGCTCAACATTGCCCAGGCCGAAAAAGAAATGGCCGTATATGCCGAGCGCGTCGGCCGTATGCTGGACATGGCACAGACGCTGGTGCACACCAAGGAGCGCTCGGAGGAATTCGACAAACTGTACTCACGCCTTGACAAGTATGAGGACATCAGCGACCGCATGGAGATAGAGATAGCAAACTTCCTTAACCTTACTGCAGAAGGACGCCTGTCAAACCAGTCGAAACTGCATGTGGCGGCCATGCTTAACATAGTCTCGGAAATCGAGTCGATAGCGGACGCATGCCTAGGCGTAGGCAAGATACTTTTGCGCAAGCAACAGAGCCATGCCGAGTTCAACAAGGAGATATACGAGAACATCGACACCATGTTCGCCTATGTACATGAGGCCATGACCATGATGATAGCGCTGCTAAAGAACGTGGAGAACACCACCGACCACCAGCTCAACACTTCGTACAACAAGGAGCGCGAGATAAACAATGTGCGAAATACCCTGCGCAGCGCCAACGTGGACAATATCAACGAGAAGCATTACGAATACCAGGCGGGCATATATTATATGGACATCATCTCCGACCTTGAACGTACGGGGGACTATATAATAAACGTTGTGGACACGATAAAGGAACAGTTCCATAACAGGATACCGCTAAGGTAAGAAACAAGGAAATGCTTCCCGCATGCCATATACAAGGACGCCTCGAGGCTGGGACTGATGAGGCCGGACGCGGATGCCTGGCCGGACCGGTCTATGCGGCGGCCGTGATACTGCCGGACAGTTTTTCGCATCCATGGCTCAATGACTCCAAACAGCTCAGTGAGGCCAGACGATACAAGTTGCGCCCGATAATAGAGGAACAGGCCATCGCCTGGGCCATAGGCATATGCGAGGCGGAAGAGATAGACCGTATCAACATACTCAACGCTTCAATCCTGGCCATGCACCGCGCCCTTGACGGGTTGAAAGTGCGTCCGGGTGCAGTGATTGTGGACGGAAACAGGTTCAAGCCTTACGGGGAACTGCCGTGGGAGACTATGGTGAAGGGTGACGGACGGTTCGCAAACATAGCTGCCGCTTCGGTGTTGGCCAAGACATACCGCGATGACAGGATGAAGGAACTGGCCAAGGTGCATCCCCAATATGGATGGGACGTGAACAAAGGCTACCCTACAAAGGCCCACCGCAAGGCCATAGCGGAATTAGGCCCTACGGAGGAGCACAGGATGTCGTTCCGGCTGCTAGACACCCAGTTGACATTGGACATATGATAGAAGGAATAGAATGAGAGTAGTAATACAACGTGTGAAGCGCGCATCGGTATCGATAGGCGGTGAAATATTCAGTTCTATAGATGCCGGCCTTATGGTGCTTGTGGGCGTGGAGAACGGCGACACGCCCGATGATGCCGCATGGCTGGCAACAAAGACAGCATCGCTACGCATATTCAACGATGATGCGGGCGTGATGAACCGGCCTGTAACCGATGCTGGCGGCAGTATACTGGCCGTAAGCCAGTTCACCCTGACGGCATCGACACGCAAGGGAAACCGCCCCAGCTATATCAGGGCGGCTGGCCATGATGTAGCCGTGCCACTGTATGAAGAATACTGCACACTGCTTGAAAGGCTGACAGGGCGTCCCACTGCCAAGGGAGTATTCGGGGCTGACATGCAGGTGGAGCTTGTGAATGACGGCCCTGTGACAATAATCATAGATTCCCGCCTACGCGAATAGAAATATCCAGGCTGTCTAGGCGTTATATACCAAAAGACTGTCAAAAGATATGAACGCGATAAGGCTGATATTGGCATTTATGCTACTGTCCGTGTGCGCCATGGCCGCCACCGGGCAGGAAAGGCGTCCGCGTACGCTGGATGATCCGGGCAACGGAAGGCGTGACGTGTTCCGCGGAAAATACCATTTCACGACCGAGGAGGGGGATACTTGCCTTATGCTGGTATTCAACGAGATCACAGTGTTCCCTCCGCTGAAGTTCAAGAACAAGAAGGAACAGGATTTCTACTGGCGCACGGTCCGCGATGTGCGAAAGACGCTCCCTTATGCCAAGCTTATCTGTGAGACACTCATCGAGACATATGAATATATAGAGACATTCCCCACGCAAAAGGAGCGCGAAAAATACCTCAAGGAAATGGAATCGGCCATATTCGAGCAGTACAAGCCCGTGCTTAAGAAATTTACCAAAGGACAGGCCAAGGTGCTTGTGAAGCTTATCCAGCGGGAAACCAACCAAAGCGGATATGATATCGTGAAGGCGTTCCTGGGATCGTTCCGGGCAACGTTCTGGCAAGGGTTCGGGAGGCTGTTCGGAGTGAACCTCAAAGGCAAATTCCAGCCGGAAAAGACCCGTGAGGACGCCATAATAGAACAGGTGGCCGTGGCCATTGAGCAAGGCATGATATGAGGATACCGGATATATACGACCGCACTGTAAAGAACTATAGTGCATACCTGAAGCTGGAGCGCGGCCTGTCGGACCATACAGTAACCGCCTACGGTGAAGACATAGGCAAGCTGCTGCGCCATCTGTCATCGGAAAATATAAGGCTGGAGGATGCGGACATATCCGTGCTACAGGATTTTTCGGCCAGCCTCCACGACATAGGCATATCGCCGCGGACACAGGCACGCATAATATCGGGAATAAAGTCGTTTTTCGCATACCTGAAGTCGGAAAGCATCATCGATGCCAACCCGTCGCTGCTGTTGGAGACACCGAATATCGGACGCCACCTGCCTGAGGTACTGTCGACAGAGGAGATCGACTCAATCCTGGATGCGATAGACCTTACAGAGGCTGAAGGACAGCGCAACCGGGCGATAATAGAGACCATGTACGGGTGCGGGCTGCGAGTGTCGGAACTGATCAACCTTGAGATTTCGCGCATATATGCCGAAGAGGAATACCTTGTGGTGACCGGAAAAGGCAACCGGCAGCGCATGATACCGATGTCGCGCCAGTCAATCCGGGAGATCGAGGCATACCTGCCGCAACGTGCGCTGCTTGACATAAAGCACGGAGAGGAGAATATCGTGTTCCTAAACCGCCGTGGACGCAGGCTGACACGGCAGATGATATTTTATATCATAACGCGCAATGCAGCGCTGGCGGGCATAAAAAAGGCCATATCGCCGCACACGCTCCGGCACTCATTTGCTACCCACCTGCTTGAAGGCGGCGCCAACTTGCGTGCCATCCAACAGATGCTCGGCCATGAGAGCATATCAACCACCGAGATATATCTGCATCTGGACACCTCACACCTGCGCACAGAAATACTTACCCACCACCCGCGCAACATGCGGGAATAAAGAAAAAAATCCGCACGGGCCTATACCGGATGCGGATTCCTTTTTTATGCTTACGCTGTGTGCCGAGGGATCAGAACTCTGCGTTGTTCGGAGTACGCGGGAACGGGATGACGTCGCGGATGTTGGTCATGCCTGTTACGAAGAGTACAAGGCGTTCAAATCCGAGGCCGAATCCGGAATGCGGCACTGTGCCGAAACGGCGTGTGTCGAGATACCACCACATGTCCTTCATCGGGATTCCCAGTTCGTTGATGCGCGCAAGGAGCTTGTCATAGTCCTCCTCACGCTGAGAGCCGCCGATTATCTCCCCGATGTTCGGGAAAAGCACATCCATGGCACGTACAGTCTTGCCATCAGGGTTCTGCTTCATGTAGAATGCCTTTATCTCTTTCGGATAGTCGGTGAGGATGACGGGCTTGCGGAAGTGTTCCTCTACAAGGTAGCGTTCGTGCTCGCTCTGCAGGTCTGCGCCCCAATATACAGGGAATTCAAACTTTTTACCAGATTTGAGCAGGATGTCAACACCTTCGGTATATGTCAGGCGCACGAAATCGTTGTGGACTACAAACTGCAGGCGTTCCACAAGGTCCTTGTCGTACATCTGCGCAAGGAAGTCGATGTCGTCACGGCAGTGGTCAAGGGCGTATGTGATACAGTATTTCACGAAGTCCTCGGCCAGGTCCATGTTGTCTGTAATGTCGTAGAATGCCATTTCCGGCTCTATCATCCAGAATTCTGACAGGTGGCGCGGAGTATTGGAGTTCTCGGCACGGAATGTGGGGCCGAATGTATATATCTCTCCAAGGGCCGTAGCGCCAAGCTCGCCTTCAAGCTGTCCGGAGACGGTGAGGGCCGTGGGCTTTCCGAAAAAGTCGGATGAATAGTCGACCTTCCCGTCGTCGTTACGGGGGATGTCGTTCAGATCGAGAGTCGTCACCTGGAACATAGCCCCTGCGCCTTCGCAGTCGCTGGCCGTGATAAGCGGTGTGTGGAGATATGTGAACCCGCGTTCATTGAAGAAACTGTGTATTGCGAAAGCCAGTGCGCTACGTACCCTCAAAATGGCGCCGAATGTGTTGGTGCGGGGACGCAGGTGTGCCTTTTCGCGCAGGAATTCAAGGGTATGTCCCTTTTTCTGCAGAGGGTACGTGTCGGGATCGGCCGTACCGTACACCTCAAGGGTGCGTGCCTGCACTTCGCATGTCTGGCCTTTGCCCATGGATTCGACAAGTAGGCCAGTGACGTGGATCGATGCGCCGGTGGTGATTGGTTTTAGCTGCTCATCAGTGAATTGTGACATGTCGAACACTATCTGCATGTTGCGGATAGTAGATCCGTCGTTTAGGGCGACGAACTGTACATGTTTGTTCCCGCGGCGGGTGCGCACCCATCCTTTGACACTCACTTCCGAGCCCAGCAATGCCGGATCGAACAGTCTTGATATTTTTGTACGTTTCATATTGTATTATTCAAATGAGCCCATTTTTAGGAAGTTGACCTCGTCCTGAGTGAGGTAGCGCCAACGTCCGCGGGGCAGGTTTTTCTTTGTAAGACCGGCGAAATATACACGGTCGAGCTTGGTGACATGGTATCCGAGCGACTCGAATATGCGGCGGACAATGCGGTTGCGTCCGGAGTGTATCTCGATTCCGGCCTGGTTGCGGTCGGTCTCGGTGGCGTAGCTGATGGCATCGGCGTGGATAGGGCCGTCTTCCAGTTCTATTCCGTCGGCGATACGCTGCATGTCATCCTCAGCAATGTCCTTATCGCACCATACGTGATAGATTTTCTTTTTCACGTATTTGGGATGTGTGAGCTTTGATGCCAGGTCGCCGTCATTAGTGAGCAGGAGCACGCCCGTGGTGTTGCGGTCAAGGCGTCCTACAGGATAGATACGCTCCTCACATGCGCCCTTCACGAGGTCGAGCACTGTAGTACGCCCGTTGGGGTCATCGCTTGTGGTGACACAGTCCTTAGGCTTGTTGAGGAGGATGTAGCATTTGCGTTCCAGTGTAACTACCTTTTCGTTGAATTCAACGACATCGCTGTGGGATATCTTTGTCCCAAGTTCGGTAGCGACCACGCCGTTCACTTTCACCATCCCTTTCTGGATGAACTCATCTGCTTCACGGCGCGAGCACAGACCGGCATTGGCCATGAACTTGTTGAGGCGTATCTGCTCGTTAGGATCGGGTACGGGCATTTCGTAGTCGATACGCTTCGGCCTGGGGGTAAAGCTCTTACCCTGGCGTGGGAATGCGCCGCCCTGCTGACGGTTCTGCCTGTTGTAGCCGCCCTGACGGTTCTGGTATCCACCCTGACGCTGCTGATAGCCGCCGCCCTGGTTGTTATAGGGGCGCTGCTGACGGGGCCGGTAGCCGCCTTCCTGCTGGCGGTTGCCGTACTGGCGCTGCTGATAGCCGCCCTGGTTGTTGTATGGACGCTGCTGACGGGGCTGGTAGCCGCCTTCCTGC
>VSPW01000219.1 GCA_009775535.1 Muribaculaceae bacterium | reverse complement strand
CTTTTCAAAGAGAGTATATGCCTTGAGCAACTGTGTGACGGTATGGACACGCTCGGCCTTCACGGCATAGTTGTCCATAAGTTCGTCTTTCCTCTGCTGACGCTCGCTGAGGTCGGTTATGTGTTCAAGTTCAGAAAGCTGGGCAGCTATGTCGGGAAGGACAAAGAACTGGGGGTCTGAACTCTTGCCTGTCAACTCATCAATTCCCTTATCTGTAAGCTCCACAGAACGGTTCTTCTCATCAATGACGAAATACAGGGAATCGGTGACCTTGGGCATCTCACGGGCATTGTCCTGAAGATAATAGGCCTCGGTCTGCAACATTATGTTCTTCATACCTTCCTGGGATAGGAACTTAATGAGCGCGCCATTTTTTGGAAGCCCCTTGAAGGCCCGGAAAAGCAGCAATGCCCCCTCTTTCTTTACCTCTTTGTCTTCGCTTGCAAGCTTTGTCTTCGCTTCGGCAAGGAGCGACGTAACAAGGCGTTTCTGTGCCTGCACAACTTTCTCCACATTTGACTTGTAGTCGTTGAAATACTGGTCATCGCCTTTGGGGACAGGGCCGGAAATGATAAGAGGAGTACGAGCATCATCAATAAGGACTGAATCGACCTCATCGACAATGGCATAGTAATGCTTGCGTTGCACCATATCCTGCGGGGTCATGGCCATATTGTCGCGCAAGTAGTCGAAACCAAACTCATTGTTAGTACCGAATGTGATGTCGCAGTTGTATGCGGCGCGGCGTGATGGGGTGTTCGGCTGGTGCTTGTCGATACAGTCTACAGTAGACCCGTGGAACATGTACAGCGGGCCCATCCACTCGGAGTCGCGCTTCGACAGGTAATCGTTAACGGTCACCACATGCACACCACGTCCTGAAAGCGAACGCAGGAACACCGGAAGTGTAGCAACTAGTGTCTTTCCTTCACCAGTCGCCATCTCCGCGATTTTGCCCTGATGCAGCACGACGCCGCCAATTAACTGGACGTCATAATGCACCATATCCCATTTGATCTCATTGCCTCCGGCTATCCAATGATTATGCCACAGGGCCTTGTCACCCTCAATGGTGACAAAGTCACGCCCTTGTGCCGCCAAGTCGCGGTCCATCTGCGTGGCTGTTACTTCCACGGTCTCGTTTGCCGCAAAACGTGCGGCAGTTTCCCGCATGGCGGCAAATACTACAGGCAAATGGCCGTTGAGCTTGTCCTCAATTATGTCGAGAATCTCTTTTTCATGCTTGTCGATAGAGTCCCATAAAGGCTGGCGTTGGTCAAACGGCAGTGTCTCAATCTTTATCTTTGTATCCTCTATGGCCTTTCGGTGACCGGCAATCGCCGCTGCGATGTCGGCACGCACCGCTGATATGCGGTCGCGGAGCTGATCATTTGTAAGCCCTTGCATTTCAGGGCCTAGAGCCTTAATTTTATCTACAATAGGACGTATGGCTTTAAGGTCGCGCTGCGATTTGTTGCCAAATACCTTACTAAGAAAACCTGTTAATGACATTATTATATTATTATGTATGCTGTCCGGCCGGATTAATGCCGAACTTTTGCAAAGTTACTATAAAAATTTGTAAAACGTGAGGTAAAGGGCAGTGAATGACGGCAAAACATCATTTAAGTCTCAGCCCAGGCAATGATGCGCCATTGGGAGAGCGTATACGCAGCAGACGTGTTACGGTAGGTGCTATGGCCCTGGCATCAACCGGAGTACCGATCACTGTAGGGGTGACATCCGGCGCCAATATATATATCGGCGCAAACGGGGCTACACCCCTCACCACCTTACCACCTTCGGTAGAAGTATTGTATGGGACGTCAACTATAGCCCATCCGGGAGCAATCTCAACCATTATATCTCCCGATAAAGAATAGTCGGTGTTGCGGCGCAAGGCTTCGGCATTCTCACCGGCATGACCATCAATTATATCCCCTATCGGATAAGCGGAAAGCACACCAGACATCCGTTTCAGGAAATCTGCCGACTCCTGCTGTATGGTGGTCAAATCAAGGTTCCGTTCCTTTATAAGCCCCCTATTGAGGTAGAAATAATTACCATGATATGCGCTGACCCATTCACCATTGCCATGCAAGGCAATCAGATAGAGATTGAGCAGTGATTTTGCCTTTTTGGGAGAATATTCCCCATATGGAAGCCTCCAACGGGGATCATCGCGGCGTGTAGACGTACGTGGTGGAGTGCCCGCAAGGAAAATCAATGTGTTCTTAAGCCCAATCTGCCTGTCGACCTGATCAAACAGGCTTGCCAGATCATGGTCCAACTTTATGTACGAATCGACAAGCTCATATCTGGCATCTGCATTTTTTGTGTACTCAAAAGGCTGCGCCGAAAGCCCTAGGGCCAGCATGTCTGTCCCATCATTGCGTCCAAGCCTCAATGAATTAACATAATCAGAAGCCATTGATATGGCCTCGGTATTATAAAGCGGTGAGTTCTTGAACATAGGCACGCGCCATTCGTTACCACGTCCAAAGACATGGCGGAACGGGTAATGGCGTACAGGATCAGGGACAAGTGTACATGTGGCGGATACGGATGACGGAGACCACTGCATCGTGTCGAGCCTCAATGACAATCCCTTAAGGCAGTTGCGTGCTGACATTTCATTAGGGTCTTGGCAGTTTTTAGACCTGGTTGTATACCTCGTCTATG
>VSPW01000218.1 GCA_009775535.1 Muribaculaceae bacterium | reverse complement strand
GGAAACGGGGCTTGAAAAAGTTGCGGCAATGACACTTCCGCAGGCAGCCGGGATCGGATATCTGGTAAGCATCCAGGCCAAAACCATGCCCCCAGTTCCTGAAAGCATAGCCACAAGGGAAGACTTAGCCATTTTCCATACCTGCACACACGGCCTAAGCCTCAACCGCAACCATGCCATCGCCCATTCCACCGCCCCATTGTGCCTTATCGCCGATGACGATCTGCACTATAATGCCGGAGGACTCCAAGCAGTCATCGACACCTTCAGCAAACACCCTGAGACAGACATAGCGGCATTCAGCCATACCGGAGGCGACAACAAATATTTCCCATCCTACGGATTCGACATGTCGCGCCCCCCCAAAGGCTACTACCTCACATCGTTCGAGATTGCATTCCGGCGCAGCAGCGTCACCGGATGCGGGATAAGGTTCAACGAATTTTTCGGTCTGGGATGCGACAGATTCGGCAGCGGTGAGGAGGACATATGGATGGCCGACTGTCTCCGCAGCGGACTAAAAGCCCGCTTCTTCCCAGTGGATATCGTAACCCACCCTGGACGTACCACCGGAACATCACGTCAAGGCACAGAATCCGTACTCCGGGCACAGGGCGCGGTTATAGCATATACATATGGCGCAAGTTCACTGCCACGCACGATATTGAAAGCCTTCCGCGCATCACGCTCATCCGGAACAAGCCTATTGAAGTGCGCACGTGCCGCAATCGAAGGATGGCTCACAGCCAAATTCAAGCCAGGCTCAATAGGACTTAAGAGGCTACCCCAATGTCAATGAAGAGCAGCGCACAGGGGCGACAAGCTCGGCGGCGGCACGCAGCCTCTCAGGGGTGATATCCATAATCCGCTCCGCAACCTGCGGAACAGTCAGCGCACGCCCGTGGTACATGACCGCACGCCCCATTGACAGGGCAGACTGTTCCCTATTGTCCCGCGAAAGCGTAAGCTGGCCTATATATTGCCGGGCATAAGCCGCCAGCCGCCTCTCAGGAAGTGCCGTTTCTGCCAGGCGCTCCAACTGGTTATGCACAATACGCCGGCAACGTCCGCAGTCATGCGGGTCACATCCGTAATACACTGTAAATAGGCCTGTATCACTGAAGAGTGTGGTCGATGCCTCAACCGTATACACAAGCCCGCTGCGCTCACGCAAGGCAAGGTTAAGCAACGAGTTCATGCCAGGGCCTCCTATTATGTTCGTAAGCAAGGCCATAGGATACACATTGTCGCCATATATCCCCGGGACAGTAGCACCGGTCACAACATGCGACTGATGCGAACCTATATTTCGGACCTCATTGAAAATATCATACACCGGCACGGCCACATCATGGGCTACCGGAGCTGCGGCACTCATGCCACCGAACCTACGTTCAGCCATACGGACCACCTTTCCCATCGGCTCTGGACCGGCGTAAAAGAACACCATGTTTCCCGGCACATAGTACCTGTCCATAAATTCACGGCAACGCAACGTATCAAAATTACGCAACGTGTCCACCGTTCCCAGTATATTGTGGCCAAGCCCAGTCCCTTTGTATACGATATCCTCAAAATCATCATATACGGCTTCCGACGGCGAATCGAGGTAAGAATTTATCTCATCCGCCACCACCTCGCGTTCCTTGTCAAGCTCGTTATCAGGAAATACCGATGCAGTAAGCAGATCGGCTATAAGCTCCACCGCCCTGGCCGCATTTCCTGCCGGGAAAGAAGAATACACAACGGTCTCCTCCTTTGTCGTATACGCGTTAAGTTCCCCGCCGACAGCCTCCATGCGGTTGATGATATGCCATGAGCGCCGACGTGCAGTTCCCTTGAAGATAGTATGCTCTATGAAATGGGCAAGGCCGTAATCCTGCGGGGACTCATCACGGCTTCCAACCCTGGTCACCACCCCGCAATACTCACCGCATCCGGCCATATGACGTGCGTGGACTATCCTCAGCCCATTGCCAAGGGTATGGTAAGAATATTGTTCCATTGAATCACTCAGGGGTCAACCCATTGTCCGGAATCGCGTATCAGCTCTACAAGCCGCCCAATAGCTTCCTGCTGGGGTATGTTCTTCTCTATGCACTCCTTGCCACGGTACAGGCTTATATGTCCGGCAGAAGCCCCGACATATCCGAAATCGGCATCGGCCATCTCGCCTGGCCCGTTTACAATACATCCCATAACCCCTATTTTCAAGCCCTTGAGATGGGATGTGGCCGCTTTGACATCGCGCAGTGTCGACCGGAGATCAAAAAGCGTACGCCCACATCCCGGACATGCTATATATTCCGTCTTGGATGTACGGCAACGCGCTGCCTGCAGTATGCCAAGCGACAGCCGTGAAAGCTCGTCAGCCGAGAGCGCGGGCGCATCGATCCATATACCGTCGTGCATTCCTGCCATCAGTATACGTCCGAAGTCAACGGCAGCGGCAATGGCCACCTCTTCAAATGTAGTGCCTTCATATCCGAGCCGTACTATCACCGGAGCTTCGATACCGCGGGCAATCATGGAATGCAGCGCGGCTAGGATCTCAGCCGGCGCATTCCTGTGAGAGGAATACAGCACCAATGGCTCAGCCTGAGATATGCCTTCTGGCACGGCCGATGCATCGACGGTCCTCAGACGTGACGCCTGTTCAACCGACACGTCTACCCCGACAGCCACAGGCACGTT
>VSPW01000217.1 GCA_009775535.1 Muribaculaceae bacterium | reverse complement strand
GTTTTAGTGTGTTTGTAAGTTCGCCGGATTCGATTGAGAATTCCCGGGGGAGCAGAGTGAATTTCTTTATCTGCTCAAAACTGGGCAGGCCTTTCTGCAGCCGTTCTATGCGTTGTGAGATCATGTCGCGTATGTCGTTGTTGCGGATCAGCTCATCGGTGTTTTCATATCTTATCTTTTTGCGGCGTGCGTATTCTTTTAGCGCTTCAAATGCGGGTATGATGATGGCTGTGACGTATTTACGCCTGTCGCCGATGACTGCTACCTGTTCGATGAATCGGTCTGTGCCCAGGCGGCTTTCTATAGCCTGTGGCGCAATATATTTTCCGTTTGAGGTCTTGAAGAGGTCTTTGATGCGTTCGGTGAGTATGATTTCGCCGTCGGCGGTGATTTTTCCTGCATCGCCTGTCCTCAGCCATCCATCTGACGTGAAGGCTTCTGCCGTCTCTTTGGGCTTGTTGAGGTAGCCGCGCATGAGGGTAGGACCTTTCACCAGGATCTCGTCGTTCGGGCCGATTTTGACTTCCACACCATTGATAACAGTGCCTACTGTGCCGATGGCATAGCCTGTATAGGGGTAGCATGATACGGTGGCTGTAGTTTCAGATAGTCCGTAGCCTATCATTACCGGTATGCCGCATGCGCGGAAAAATTCTACTATCTCGTCGCTTAGCGGTGCGCCGGCTGTGGGGAATATGTTGCCTGATGGTATCCCTATGGCTTTACGGAGGCGTGAGAACAGCAGTTTGTCATAGAGCCTGTAGCTTGCTTCCAACAGGGTGGGCACTTTCTTGCCGTTGCGGATGTATCCGATGTTGCGGCGAATGCCTGTCTGTACGGCTCGGCGGGCGAGCCATAATTGTATGCGTCCCATTGAGGCGAAGCGTTCCTGTACGGCGGTATATGCCTTTTCCCAGAACCGCGGTACGGCGCACATGCATGTCGGTTTTATCCGGGGTAGTGTTTCCTGTATTTTCCGTGGGTCGTAGTTGATGGTCACTTTTATCCCGCACCATAGGCAGAAGTATGTCCATGCTTTTTCAAAGATATGGCTCAGAGGAAGGAAGCACATCGATGTGTCAATGTCGGAGAGCGACAGCAGACGCGTGCGGTGGTTTTCAAGCTGTGCGTTGAAGCATGAATGTGGGAGGATTGTGCCTTTGGGCTCTCCGGTTGTGCCGGATGTATAGATTAGTGTGGCTATGTCGGATGGTAATGCGGAGGCGCTGCGGTGTGCCACATCGGCCTGTACCGTATCTGGCGCTGACGCGCCTTTACCGACTATAGTGGAGAATGTTAAGGTTGTTTGGTCATCGGCGTCCAGTTCTATTGATGGAGACATGGCCACCATGGCTGTTAGTCCCGGGCATGATGTGGCTATGGTGCGCGCGATGTTGTATTGGCGTTGCGACCCGATGAACAGTATGCGTGCTTTGGAGTCTTTGATTATATATTCGACCTGGGCCGAGCTGGATGTTGGGTAGATTGATACCGGTACAGCCCTTATGGCGAATGATGCGAAGTCTATTATCGGTATCTGGGGCATGTTTGGAGCGAATATGGCTACGGATTCTTGTGGTGCTATGCCAAGAGATATCATTGCCTTTGCCAGCAGTGATGACTGTGTTTTCAGTTCACCCCATGATGTATGCTCTACATCTGAATGTGCGGATGTGATGAAGCTGAATGCTGTGCGGGTCGGCTGATAGTGCGACAGCTGGCAGTCAATCAATGTTGTGAGTATGTTCTGCATTATTTATTGTCTGTTGCTTGGTAAAACGGGCGCAAAGGTACGGTTGTTGCCTTGAATTAATAACATTTACAGATGTTAAAGCAGCCTCTTGTTAACAATCATTTTGAATTTACAAAAGAGATTGTTGACTAATGTTAATTAAAAAAAGTGTATCCGCAATGTGTGCGGATACACTTTTTTGTGTTATGTGGTTTTGGCGTTATTTGATTCAGAGCAGTGAATCGGGATCAAGGTTGGCGCTTTCGATGTCTTTGAAGTAGCGGTATGTCCCTACCATCAGTTCGGCGCATGCATCCTCGTCGGCTATTATGAGCGCTTTGGGATGCATCTGCAGCGCTGATATTGTCCACATTTGTGATATGCCGCCTTCAACGCCGTGCTTCAGCGCACGTGACTTGTTGTGGCCGTTTACGATTAGCATCACGCTTTTGGCTGCCATTACTGTGCCTACGCCTACGGTGAGCGCTGTCTTTGGCACAAGGTTCACATCGTTGTTGAAGAAGCGTGAGTTTGCGATGATCGTATCCTGTGTGAGGGTCTTCATGCGGGTCTTTGATGTGAGGGACGATCCAGGCTCGTTGAATGCGATGTGCCCGTCAGGGCCTACTCCACCCATGAACAGGTCAATACCGCCATAGCTTGCGATCTTTGCTTCGTATTCAGCGCATTCCTTTTCGGGGTCGGGTGCGTTTCCGTTCAGGATATTTACGTTTTCTGGAAGGATGTCGATCTGGTTGAAGAAGTTGGTCCACATGAAGGTGTGGTAGCTTTGTTCATGGTCGCGTGGAATGCCACAGTATTCGTCCATGTTGAATGTCACGACATTGCGGAAGGATACTTTGCCTTCCTTATTAAGTTGGATCAAGTGTCGGTACATGCCAAGTGGCGAGCTTCCTGTCGGGCATCCGAGCACGAAGGGGTGCTCAGGTGTGGGTTTTGCCTCGTTGATGCGTGAAGCTACATAGTTTGCCGCCCATCGCGACACAT
>VSPW01000216.1 GCA_009775535.1 Muribaculaceae bacterium | reverse complement strand
CTATTAATGAGAGTACGAATCCTGCTGTTCCGAGTCCATTACCCTTCTTTTGTATAATGATTGTTTGGGGATTGGTCTGTTCCATAGTGAAATGAATTATGTGTTAAGAAATGTGATATATTTTGCAAATATATAGAAAAAGGGAGATAAATTATCCTTTATTCGGTTAATATGTGTTAATGAAAAATAATCTGGCAAGAATAAGACGAAAAAGTTCAGTCTATTTTGCCCGTTTGGGGTTCTTGCCGGTAATCGTAATTATTTCTGAGCGCCTCAAAATCCTTGGGATTATTGCGAAGTGTTTGCGTGTCATCCATAGGCAGATAGCTCTGTTCCAGGGCCTGGACTGTCACCGTCTTTGCCACAGCCGTCGACCGGCACTCTTCCGGGGCGTCTGCCTTCATTCCGGGAAGTCCGAAAAAGTCGCTCAACGCGTCCAGCGCCATTTGCGAGGCCCTCACCTTGCCCTGGAGCGAATATCCCGCTATATGCGGGGTTGCCACCGAAGCCAGTTCCAGCAGTTCCGTTGAGATGTCAGGCTCGTTTTCCCAGCAGTCCACCACGGCATGGCCTGCAATCCCTGCACGTATGGCTTCGGTAAGGGCGTCAGTGTCGGCCACTCCCCCGCGGGCCGCGTTGATTACTATAGGTGCGCGCCGCAGCTTGCCGAAAAACGCCTTGTCAGCCATATGGAAAGTAGCGTCCTCGCCGTCCGTTGTCAACGGCGTGTGGAATGTGATTATATCCGCCTCACGCGCTATCGTATCCAGGTCTGTGAACGCCACCGGGCCTTCTTCCCGTGCCCGGGGTGGATCGCACAGAAGCACACGCATGTCAAGCGCCCTGGCCCAACGCTCCACGATTTTTCCTACATGCCCCACGCCCACTATGCCTATCGTATGCTGCTCTATCGGACGGTTCATCAGCGTTGCCACCGATGCCAGCACATACTGTGCCACGGCTGGGGCGTTGCACCCCGGTGCGTTCCTCACCTCTATGCCCTTTGTGCGGCAATATTCCATGTCTATGTGGTCTGTGCCTATGGTGGCGGTCACCACCATCCTTACGCGTGACCCCTCGAGCAGGTCACGGCCGCAGCGTGTGCGCGTCCTCACCACTATGGCGTCCGCATCAGCCACGGCCTCGCGTGTGATGGCATCAGCCGCAAGATACTCCACATCCGCATAGACATCGGCCACACCCGCTATGAACGGGATATTGCGTTCTATCACCAGTTTCAGCCTATTGTCTGCCATATATATAATAGTGTATATACCGATATTATTGAAAGCACCGTCACATACCCGCGTTCATGCCTGCGTGTCGACACATAGTGGGCCGCCTGGTAAGCCGCGCAGAAATTCAGTGTAGGCACATATGCCAACATATAGTCATGGTCCACGGCCATCATCACAATCATGGCCAACGTCATAAGCGACAGGAATCCGTTCATCGACCGTGTGCGTGCGTTGTAGGCTATCATTTTCGTAAGGCTCATCACCCATGTGGCCACAGCTGTAAACACCGTAACGGCCGCAGCCGTTATCAGCTGTGCCGCCCCGGCGCTGTCCGTACCCTTGAAAATGCTATGGAAATCAGGCCAGTGTATGTCACTGCCGTCCACAAGCCCTCCGCCCCACAATATCCATGCGGGCGTTATGAGGCCAAGCGCCGCCGCCGTCAGCGAGCGGCCGTTCATGGCCTTCATCTGCGCCATGCCTAAAAGGAACACAGGTATCATCACCGCCAGCGGGTACAGGCATAGTGTCCCTGCCGACAGCAGCAAGAATATCATGAATATCCGCCTGTTGCCGCCTGCGCCGTCATAGCATGAGAACAGCATCGTCGAGCACACCACCGCGGCCAGTACCATCACTGTGCCGCCATAGAACTGTCCGAGCAGTTCCGGCATGCCTAGCTGCATCACCAGGAACAGCCCGGCATACAGTATCGACGAACTGCGCATGAGGTTGGACACGTTCGTCAGCGCCGCCATGCAGCATGCCGCCAGCAGGTTCAACCCAAGGTTTACCCATAACGAAACTTCCGGCTTCGCTATCCATAGGTTTGGCGATGCCAGTACAATACCGCGGAAACCGTCAAGACGCTCCATGCCGCCGCACGTGTACGCCCACCATCCGCCGGCCACGGCCAGTGCCGCAGCAATCAGTCCGGCTGCCCGCGACTGCATGAATTTGGTCACCGAAGCCTCCTTCATCATCCGGAAAGGGTAGGGCTATGCCATTGCCATGAGGTCGCGCCCTATGTCGCGGCGGAAATACTTCCCATCAAAATCCACGGCCTCTACCGCTGCATAGCTCTTTGCCAGGGCCTCCTCTACGGTAGGGGCGAGGCATGTGGCGGCTGCCACGCGGCCGCCGTCGGTCACAGTCTTGCCGTCATCAGTCAGTTTCGTTCCAGCATGGAAATACACACCGTCCGCCGGGTTTTTATCCAGTCCCGTGATGGCCATTCCCTTGGCATAATCGCCCGGATAGCCGCCCGACACCATCATGACGGTAGTCGCGGCACGGCTGTCGGTTTCAAGCGGAGTGTCGCCAAGGCATCCCTTTGCGGCGGCCAGGGCTGCCGGCACAAGGTCGCTGGCTATGCGCGGCATCACCACCTCTGTCTCCGGGTCGCCCATGCGCACATTGTACTCTATCACCATCGGCTCGCCCCCTACATTTATCAGGCCAAGGAATATGAACCCGCGGTAGGTGATACCCTCAGCGGCCAGTCCGTTTACTGTCGGCTTGATTATACGGTCCTCAACATTGTCCATGAAATCATTTATCTTATACACAAATGACGATTACGACGATATGCAGTGTTTATAA
>VSPW01000215.1 GCA_009775535.1 Muribaculaceae bacterium | reverse complement strand
GACATGCACCATACAGGACATCACATGCGACTCCGACGGCAAGATTTCCGGATTCATCACCAGCCACGGGACATCATCATCACTGCCCGTGCACACGGTGAAGCCAGGCGAGCCGTACTACATCGGCGTGTTCCTCGTAGGCGCATACCAGGAAATACTCGGCGACATGCACAACCTCTTCGGCGACACCAACGCCGTACACATAAGCGTATACAAGGACCGCTATGAGATCGACCAGATAATCGACGGCGAGACAGTAGCCGAGGTGCTTGACTATGTACAGTTCAACCCCAAGAAACTTGTGCGCAACGTAGAGTCATGGGTGACGGCATCCATGAAAGCCGGCAAGATATCGCCGGAAGAAGGCCGCGAGTTCCTAAGCAACTACGGGTCGGGGCTGTACGGGTACACATATCTGGAGAAAGATTGAACACATAGCAATGCCACGATACTTCATGCACCTGTCATACTGCGGCGCCCCTTTCCACGGATGGCAGGAACAGCCAAACGCCGCCAGCGTACAGTCGACATTGCAGGACGCCATGTCGCTGCTGGCACGCACCCCGGTAAAAGTGACAGGGGCAGGCCGCACCGACACAGGCGTCAACGCACGCATGATGGTAGCCCACTTCGACCTGCCAGAACCGCTGCCTGAAGGCGGCGAGGACGGATACGTACGGCGGCTTAACGCCATGACAGGACGCGACATCGCTGTGAGGTCGGTAAGACGTGTGGCCGACAGTGCCCACGCACGCTTCGACGCCACATCACGGACATACCGCTATTTTGCAGTGACGGCAAAATCGCCGTTCCTGCACCGGCTTGCATGGCAGGCGCCATACAGCCTGGACTACGACGCAATGAACGCGGCAGCGGCCATGATGCTCGGCAGGCGCGACTTCACATCATTCTCCAAGCTGCACACCGATACTGCCACCAACATATGTGACCTGCGCGAAGCCCGCTGGGAACAGGAATCGCCTGGACTTATGACCTTCACTATCACAGCCGACCGCTTCCTGCGCAACATGGTACGCGCCATTGTGGGCACACTGGCCGAAGTAGGCAGGGGAAAGATACCACCGGAGGCCGTCATGGACATAATCGCACGCAAGGACCGCTGTGCGGCAGGGACGTCAATGCCAGGACATGCCCTATACCTATGGGACATCACATACCCTTATTACAGGCCCGATGCAAGCGAATTTGTAACAGCTTTGTAGCCCTTGGCAACCGTAAAAAGGCAGTTTAAAGGTTAAAAATCAGGCGAAAAGTCACATTATAGCGCATAAAACTTTAGTATATCAAAAAAAATCGCTTACTTTGCACCGCGAAAATTACGAAATTATTAATCATAAAATTTAACAATCATGTCAGAAATTGCATCTCGTGTAAAAGCTATCATCGTTGACAAGTTGGGCGTAGACGAAAAACAGGTAACCGATAAGGCTTCATTCACAACCGACCTCGGCGCAGACAGCCTTGACACTGTTGAGCTCATCATGGAATTCGAAAAGGAATTCGGCATCAACATCCCCGATGACAAGGCAGAAGGCATCCAGACTGTCGGCGACGCTGTTGCTTACATCGAGGCAAACAAGTAATATTGCCCAAGCCTCTCCCCTCTAACCTCCCCACTATTTCTAGCCATCATTCATTATTTTAATGGAACTAAAAAGAGTAGTAGTCACAGGACTAGGCGCCATCACCCCTATCGGCAACGATGTTGCCACCACATGGGACAATGCCCTTAAAGGTGTCAGCGGCGCAGGCCCTATCACCCATTTTGACGCTTCAAAGTTCAAGACACAGTTCGCCTGCGAGGTGAAAAACTTCAACGGAGCGGACCACTTCGACCGCAAGAAACTGCGCCAGCTTGACCTCTATGCACAATATGCATTGGTCGCAGCGCGCCAGGCAGTGGACGATGCGTCACTTGAGAACAATGAAAAAGTCGACAAGAACCGCGTCGGTGTAATCATAGCGGCCGGTATCGGCGGCCTCCATACTTTTGAGGAGGAAGCAGGATATTATGCCTCACATATCGAGGACGGCCCGAAGTACAACCCATTCTTCATCCCCAAGATGATCGCAGACATAGCCTCAGGCCATGTCTCAATGGAGTATGGCTTCCACGGACCAAACTATGGAGTGGTATCGGCATGTGCGTCTTCAAACAACGCCATCATCGACGCCTTCAACCTCATCCGCCTCGGAAAGGCAGATGCCATCGTCACCGGTGGAGCGGAAGCTGCCGTATATCCAGCAGGCGTGGGTGGCTTCAACTCAATGCACGCGTTGTCTGTGCGCAATGACAGCCCCGAAACGGCTTCACGCCCTTTCAGCGGTTCGCGCGACGGCTTCGTCATAGGCGAAGGCTCTGTAGTCCTCGTACTGGAGGAACTTGAGCACGCAAAGGCCCGCGGCGCAAAAATCTATGCTGAAGTTGCTGGCGGAGGCATGTCGGCCGACGCATACCACATCACGGCCACACATCCCGAAGGCCTGGGCGCCATACTGGCGATGCGCAGCGCACTTGAGGATGCAGGCATGACCACAGCCGACATTGACTATATCAACGTACACGGCACATCTACACCCGTAGGTGACGTATCCGAAGTAAAGGCCATCATCGAGCTGTTCGGAGAGGACGCATACAAGCTCAACATAAGCTCCACCAAGTCTATGACCGGACACCTCCTGGGTGCCACCGGCGCGCTTGAGGCCATGTTCAGCGTAAAGGCAGTCCAGGAAGACGTGGTGCCGCCTACAATCAACCACGACCCCGAAGACCAGGACCCTGAGATTGATTACAACCTCAATTTCACATTTGACCGCGCACAGAACCGTCCGGTACGTGCCGCACTGTCAAACTC
>VSPW01000214.1 GCA_009775535.1 Muribaculaceae bacterium | reverse complement strand
TCATACAATGATCCCGGTTGGGAAGAATACGATGAAATGTCAGAACTGGAAGTAACCAGCTCGGAAGATTGACTATATCCTACGATACATCTATATGTACTAAAACCGCAGGACATGCGGTTTTAGTACATATAGAAAATGAGTTTACTATTGAAAGGGAAGCCCCCTAAAGTCCGAATGGCTTTAGGGGGCTCATACTGTGCTTTTGACGGTTAATTATTATCTTTCTCGTCTATCTTTGATAGGGCATAGGCATATGCTCCGATCATGATTGCTTTTGAAGCGCCGATGCGTGTTATGGCGATACCGGTACGTTTCATTGGGTCGTAGATTACGGTGTCGTCTGATCCGTATACCTTGATTTCGCGGGAATCGCCTACAGCGAATTTTGCAAATTCAAGTTCATCATCAAGATCGAACACACGCATCTGTACGCGTTGTACTTCGTCTCCAGACAAGGTGTGTAGGGTTGAACGCATTTCTTTCAGGAGTGCAGGCATGATGTATTTTGCCGCACCAGTAAGGCCTCCGCCAAGGACCACCAGTGAGTCGGTAAGAGTGACAGCTGTGGCAATTGCGTCACCTGCGACTTCTCCAAACATTTCAAACGCCTTCTTTGCTGCCTCCTGGTTGCCTTCGTGTTCACCTTCGGCAATCTTGAATATGTCGTAGGGGGTTAGGCCTGGTGTTGTGTCACCAGACAAGTTGGCATATTCACGGACAATGGCGCGTATTGCCGCCCCTTCTTCAGCTATGATATCAGGGAGGCGTTTGTGGCGCAGACAGAATGTCTCAACACAGGAGTTGTTGCCCAGATTGAGCTGTCCGTTGATAACTTCGCCTATGCCTAAACCTGTGCCGAATGTAAATCCAAGCAGGTTGCGGTATGTCTTGTGGCCGCCAAGTTCTGCCAGTTTCTTGTTTATTTCAGGAAGTATACCTCCTGTTGCTTCTCCAAATGCATACAGGTCGCCATCGTTGTTGATGTATACGGGAAGCCCGAATTTATTTTGCAGGAATGGTCCGAGGGCGACACCGTCGCGGAATGATGGGAAGTTTGGCAAGTATCCTCCGATTATCCCTTCCTTATAGTCTGCCGGGCCAGGGAATGCGAAGCTTATGGCTACAGGCTTTTCGTTGAGTTGGGAAATTACCTGAGAGAAGCCGTCTACCATTTGCTGCAGGCAGTTGTCAAGATTGTCTGCCCGTGACGGTAGGGTTATGGGTTCAACGATATTTTCATATCCTCTCATTGCGCTGAACACCAGGTTTGTGCCTCCGGCATCGAGAGTGATGACGATTCGGTTGTCAAAGCGGTACATGATGGTATTAAATTGGGGTGTGTTATTTAAATATAAGTAGTTACGATTTCACAAGAGTCTCCGGAAGCAGTTATGTCGAGCGATTCCATTGATGCCGGAACTAGAACGGTTTCACCTTGGTTGAGGATGGTTTTGCTGCCATCAGGAGCTGTAAGTACAGCGTTTCCGCGGGTAGATATTACCACGCTGAACGAATCGCGTTCCGCCAGCTTGAGTGTGGTTGTGCCTTCTATTTCCATTAACGTAGTGGTGAAGAAAGGACATGATTCCATTACAATTTCCTCTCCTGCCTTTGGCTCGAAATGGTCAACGGTCATTTCGGTATCATTGTATGTGATGGAATCGACGCTCTCTTCTATATGGAGTTGCCGTGGGTTGCCTTGTGCGTCACGGCGGTCATAATCGTATATGCGGTATGTTATGTCGGACGCTTCCTGTATTTCAAGTACGAAGTTGCCACGGCCTATGCTGTGTACGCGGCCGGCTGGAAGGAAGAACATGTCTCCGCGTTTTGGATAGAGCTTGCCTAATACATCGACGATGGTATTATCTGCTACCATGGCACGGAATTGCTCAGGCGTTATCTGCTTTTTGAAACCGGCGTAGAGATATGCGCCTTCTGCTGGAAGGACACTGAACCACATTTCGGTCTTTCCCAGGGAATTGTGGCGTTTTGCAGCCAGTTCGTCATCTGGATGTACCTGTATTGAAAGGTCATCAGTAGAGTCGATGAATTTTATGAGCAGGGGGAATTTATCGCCGTAATTTGCATATAGGCGTTTGCCCATGATTTCTTCTCCATCAGATATCATCAGTTCAGGGAGTGTGCGGCCTTTCATAGGGCCTTCAGAAACGACTGATTCATTGCCCTTCATTGGGGATAGTTCCCAGCTTTCGCCGACATGGTCGCCTTGCGGGGGCATATTCTTGAACTGGGCGATTCGTTTTCCGCCCCATAGGACGCTTTTGAATATTGGCGTAAACTTAAGGATGGGTAGTTTTGACGGTTGCATGGTTTGTGTTATATTCGTTATATCGTTTTATTTTAAGTTGATGTGATGCAAATTTACGGAAAAACGCTGGAATAATCAACCGAAATCAGGAACAATAGTACTTCTCTGCTATAGAATTTGCCGAACAGGTAAAGGGAAAGGGTTCTGATCATTACAGGTAGGCTTCTCTCATTGGAGAATACGCCAATACAGATTATGCGTGATAATAGGCGATTGACCATCGTTGTAGATCAAATGGCATTCAACCAATGGTTTAATGAACAATGTGATAAACTCCGACAATCAATCCGTAAGCCTATACAGCAAAAAAATAACAGAGGAATGAAATTGTAATAACAGCGGACATTTTATTTCAATGAATGGCCGCTTCCTTTTGTATGTTATTGATAGCTAGTTATTAAGGGCGGATTGTTGATGATATGTATGACTATGCAAAAGAATATTCCGTGTTTCATTCTTGCATATCCATATAATATAGAGCCAGGCATCTTGGCACAGGCATAACAGATTACATACAACCATTGTGATACAACCAATGTCTGATGGCTGTAATTGATTATATGTAACATAGCGA
>VSPW01000213.1 GCA_009775535.1 Muribaculaceae bacterium | reverse complement strand
GCCCGAGCCA
Organism: Muribaculaceae bacterium; assembly: GCA_009775535.1. Classification (GTDB taxonomy): domain Bacteria; phylum Bacteroidota; class Bacteroidia; order Bacteroidales; family Muribaculaceae; genus CAG-873. The sequence goes on along the minus strand of VSPW01000213.1, from coordinate 2,912 downwards.
GCCCCAGAGCCATACCGCGCCCCACGCCTAATCCGCAAAGGCTGGATGGCCTACTACGAATAAAAATCCTGCGTACATTGACAATTTCAGGAAAATACATTAATTTTGCATCATGTCGCCTAATTTCTAAGATAATTAAATGCTTTTACTAAGAGCGACATTCATTAAACTTTTATATAATCCAATCGCATGAAAAAAATCATCACATTAGCTGCATTTGCCGCCCTTGCCGTCAACACAATGGATTCATCGGACCGTATAATTTTAAAATCCGGGGAAATTATGGATGTATATAACATTGATATCGCTGGAAGTATGGTGTACTATACGCTTAAGGATAATCCTGACGCACCTATATATAAAATTAGGAAAAGTGAGATATTTGGCATAAAGCTGGAAGGAAAGGAGATACAGGCTGTAGATGGGCCGGTAACCGGTACGGATACAACACAAGGACTATTGGAATGTATCCCGGCAGAGGACAACAGTATCCACATAGACAAGTATTCACAAGGAGACTATAGATATGGCAATAAAAAAGCCAGCGATAGTCAGACCAATCATGCCATAGCGTTTTATAGGATTGCACCAAATTCCATTATGTCAACCGGTGATGTCGCGTTCTCAATAGAATGGGTGAGCAAGAAATTAAGAGGGATGGCTTGCCGATACATTACGGAATATAAAATATTGGTGCAGAATAAAACGGATAAGACAATATATGTGGATTTGTCAAACACTGTAAGGACTGACAATGTAGGGAATTACTACGCATTTTATGATGGGACGCAAGTGAACGTCAATAATTCCAGTGGAGGAGGTGTAAGCCTGGGATTGGGAGGTGTCGCCAGTGCATTAGGTGTCGGTGGCGCTGTCGGGTCGCTTGCCAATGCAGTAACTGTTGGTAGCGGTTCCAGCAGCGGTTCTACAATGAGTTTCAACCAACAGAAAATCCTGACAATACCACCAATGGGAAAAATAGCATTACCTGTGCATAAATATATTAATGGAAGAGACGTTGGAGAGAAGTTTGAAAACTTTTCAATAGAAAAGGCATGGAGTCCTATATCTAAGAAAAATGATAATGTATGTAAATGGCGGTCAAGATATTATGATTATTCAAATTCACCGTACAGCATAAAATATCTGATAACATATTCTTTCAGTCCTGATTTCGCTACTTATCGCCAGCCATATTTTACATTATATCTTAGCCAGTTATATGGTACTTTTCATTTCTACAACCAAGATATATGGTTGGACGAGATACAAGGAGGGCTGGATGTAAATACTATTCTCGGAAGCGTTGAGATGCCAGATTGAACAGTGTATTAAAAATAAGGAATTAAGAATTGTAATGACAATACGGATACTTAGGTATGTATATTTGCTCCTGACAATAGCGATCGCCATGGCCTCATGCGGCGGAAGGCAGGAAATCGGGCCGTATTGCCTGGCCTGTATCCGCGATGGGAGGACAACCTGTTTCACCGTCGACGGTTGGGAAGCCCTCCCGGAGGATGAAAAACACCGATATGGCATACTAGGCGTGGCCGTCCCCGACAGTTCAGGCGGATACTTCGCCGTCGGCCTGCACGACAGTGGAAGCGAGGGGTTCATCGACTGGACACGGGCGCAGGAGCTGTATGCAGGCAAGCTGCCGACACTGTCCCAGGCGCGCCGTATGGCTGCATGCCACCGTGAGATAAACGCCGCCATAAAGGCCTTCGGTGGTGATGCCGATCCGGAGTGGCTGTACTGGACCGCCGCCGGGGCAGATTCGGCCACAGCCTGGTATGTCGACATGAACTACGGCCTTGTCGGCACCAACGTCAGGTGCAACACCTCCCGCATACGCCCGGTTTCCTCCGTCCCCCTGCCATAAAAAAGAAAGGGGCGCGCCCTAAAGGCACACCCCCGTGTGGTTATGATCCGGTTAAGGATTAGCCGTTGATCTTCACCATGGTAGCGATGAGGTCGAGAACCTTGTTAGAGTAGCCGATCTCATTGTCATACCAGGATACAACCTTCACGAAGTTATCGGTCAGGTAAACACCGGCGTTGGCGTCGAAGATAGAAGTGCGGGCATCGCCGAGGAAGTCGCTTGAAACGACTGCATCTTCAGTGTAACCCAGAACACCCTTGAGTTCGCCTTCGGCAGCTTCCTTCATGGCAGCGCAGATGTCAGCCTTTGTAGCGGGCTTGGCGAGGTTTACTGTAAGGTCAACTACAGAAACGTCGAGGGTGGGGACACGCATTGAGATACCGGTAAGCTTGCCGTTGAGTTCGGGGATAACCTTGCCCACAGCCTTTGCTGCGCCAGTTGAAGAGGGGATGATGTTGCCAGAAGCGGCACGGCCACCACGCCAGTCCTTCATTGAAGGTCCGTCAACGGTCTTCTGTGTAGCTGTTGTGGAGTGAACGGTTGTCATAAGGCCGTTTACGATGCCGAACTTGTCGTTGAGCACCTTGGCGATAGGAGCGAGACAGTTTGTGGTGCAGGAAGCGTTTGATACGAACTGTGTGCCCTTTACATATGTATCGGCGTTAACACCGCATACAAACATAGGGGTATCGTCCTTTGAAGGAGCTGACATTACCACATACTTGGCGCCGGCTTCGATGTGAGCCTGGGCTTTCTCCTTTGTAAGGAACAGGCCTGTTGACTCTACAACGTATTCAGCACCTACAGCGCCCCATGCGATTTCTTTCGGGTCGCGGCATGCGGTCACGCGGATGTGCTTGCCGTTTACGATAAGTTCGCTCTTTTCGAGGTCGTAGTCAACAGTGCCGTCAAATTTGCCGTGCATTGTGTCATACTTGAGCATGTAAGCCATGTAGTCAACGGGAAGAAGGTCGTTGATAGCGACAACTTCGATGTCTTCGCGCTTGGTTGATGCGCGGAATACGAA
>VSPW01000212.1 GCA_009775535.1 Muribaculaceae bacterium | reverse complement strand
ATAAAAAGACAATCGTTCTTGCGGTATTATCCATCACGATAGGATTACGGATTGATGCCATACCCGTTATAGACAATCCAATGACCCGTGCCGTAATCCAGGTATATGATGAATCATTAAGGGAAAATCCTACAGATTATGATACATATTTCCGGCGTGGGAACGAATTTTACCGGCAAAGCGAATACATGCGGGCCCTTGATGATGTCAACAATGCATTAAAATATATGCCATCAACTGAGTTGGACCTCCGTATCCAGGCATTACTTCTACGCGCGAGCATATACAATGTTACCGACCGCCCAGAACAGGCTCTAACAGACTTGACTCAAGCGACATCATTATCACCCGACACATATGCCATTGTTTATCAAAAAGCAAATACCGAACTTGAACTTGGTGATTATACTGAAGCGAAAGCTGACTATATAAGACTCCAGCGCTTAAATTCACGTAGCACTGAAGCCTTGATTGGCTTGGCCCGCATAGCCGTGAAAGAAAACAATCTAGGATTAGCCAATGATTATATAAACCAAGCGGTTGCTATAGATCCGTCCAATTCTGAAATATATGTACGCCAGGCATCAGTACACCGTCTTATGGGTGATGACAATGCTGCAGTTCAGGACTTGTTGCTGGCTTTAAGTACTGATAGCCGGAACACCCACGCCGTACAGGACCTTATTGAGATGGGCAGCGAGAACTATCCCGCAGTGATGACAGGCCTAAGTGATGCTATAAGGCAAGCACCATCTGTTGGAATGTTCTACTACATCCGTGCAATGATTGCACAGGCACATTTTAAGTATGGGGCCGCAATAACTGACTTTAACAAGATAATTGATGAAAAGCTTTACAATTATCATGGATTATATGCCTCATTAGCTGAATGCCATTATGCACTAGGCGATTATATACGTGCAATGCAAAATATTGACCAAGCCATGTCTATGGTTAAAGATTATGCACCTTACTATACCCTTCGCTCAAAAATACAGCTTGCACAAGGCGAATTTGAATCAGCTCTTAATTCAGCCTCTCAGGCTGTTTTCCTTATGCCAACTTCAATACCTGCAATAGTTCAGAAGGGTCTTGCCCTTATTGGTATCAAGGACTATTCTGAAGCATCATCCCAATTCGGAGAGGCGGCCCTTTCTGGTGATACAGATCCAATATATCTAATGATGCGTGCATGGGTATGTGAAGGATTTCTACATCAACCGATCGCTGCAAGAGGCTTCTATCGCCAAGTAGATGAAATGGAAATTCCAGAAGACAATATAAAATCATTCAAAGGATTTGCTTTGCTATATTTAGGCCAGACCGAATTAGCAGACGAGTGGATGCAGAATATATTGACTAATGTACCAGACTACGATGGCATGATACACTACTATGCCACTTGTTTCTATGCCCAAGCAGGAAATTCGGACAGGGCTCTTGATTACATGAAGAAAGCTCTTGAACTAGGTTATGCGAATTATTATGATTGGACTACCAACAATGAAGCCAAGATAAATGTCGCACCTCTACGTAAAGATGAGCGTTTCCGTCAATTATTGCACCAATACTCACATATTTTTAATTCCTGATATTTTAATGCATCGATACATCCTGGCAATCATATCTATATTTATTTCACTCTGTTCTTTCGATGCATCATCTTGTACATCTGCAATAGCTGGAGCTTCAAGGACATCCAACGGACGTGCGCTACTGTGGAAACACCGGGATTGTGGTACTGAACACAATTTTATTGAACGTGTTCCACAGACAGACTCTACATTGGCATATGTTGCCCTTTTCAATGCAGGAGACTCACTTTTACACGAAGCCTGGACTGGATTCAATGAAGCAGGATTAGCTATTATGAACACCGCCAGCTACAATTTAGCGCCAGATACAGCCAGAATAAAAGACCGTGAAGGGATAATAATGACAAAAGCTTTGCAAAAATGCCGTACATTATCGGACTTCGAGCACATGCTGGATACCCTTCCACGTCCAATGGGCATACAAGCCAATTTTGGCCTAATCGACTCATCTGGAAATGGGGCATACTATGAAGCGGATGACTGGTCTTATATAAAATACCCTTTAGATTCCGTATCGGACAATGTAATTATACGAACAAATTATTCTTTTTCCAGGAACGTATCAGACGGATTCGGATATATACGTTATAATAATGCATGCCATCTCCTGTCTCCATACATAAAGGCATCCAACATATCCCCTGATGTATTTACTGAATGTCTATCCAGAAGTTTTTACCACTCTGTCCTTGATGTTGACTATACTGACGATTCGCCACAATGGATTGTCGACCAAGATTTCATACCAAGATACAGCTCATCAGCATCAGTTGTAATAGAAGGGATAAGGCACGGAGAAGACCCGGTCAAAGATATGGTGATGTGGGTTGTTATTGGCTATCCGCCATGTTCACATGCAGAAGCTGTAACACTTGAAGAAAATGGTATCCCTGAATCTTTACGGCCAACACTTCCTGGTTGGCGCAGCCCATTATGCGAAGATGTAGTCACCCGTAAACATGAAGTGTTCCCAATACATCATGGCAATGGCAGCAAATACATAAATATGGATGTACTGCGAAGCATAAGCAAACAACAGTCTGAAATCAGCAAAAAAAATTACAGAAATTTAAATAGAAAAAAGAAAAAATAGAAACATGAATCCGGTGATATCGACAATCATACTTCTGATTGTATCAAACGTATTTATGACTTTCGCCTGGTATGGGCACTTGAAACTTCAATCTACAGGCACATCCACTTCGTGGCCGCTATATGCTGTAATCATTTTTTCATGGGGCGTTGCCTTGTTTGAATATTGTTTTCAAGTACCGGCTAACCGTATAGGATTTGACGGCAACGGTGGGCCTTTCTCACTCATGCAACTCAAAGTCATGCAAGAAGTGATCACTTTAATCGTA
>VSPW01000211.1 GCA_009775535.1 Muribaculaceae bacterium | reverse complement strand
CAACCAATGAATCCGCTGAAGAAATGATTGATTTCGCCGCTATAAAATTTTTAATCACTAAAATTTAGACAATCTCTAAGGAATGCAATGGCTGCTGGATCAATTTCCATCGGAAATATGACATTATACTGCTCCGCAATCTGGAAAAAGTCTTTCCAAAGAAACTTATTGAAACTTTCTATGGACAATACCAATGGTGTGCCGACAGGCATCTGACCTATCGTAACTATCTAAGAACCATAAAGAAATGAAAAACCTTATAGACAGGGGTATACAATGCTGGCGGTCTCAACGCAACCGGAAAATGCTGCAATCGCCATATTCTGCCCAATACGCATTTGTGGGTGTAGGCAGCCATGCCATGCAAAACCTTTATCCGGTTCTGCAATATCTCGGGATACGGCTTAAATACATTTGCTGTAAAAGCCCGGACAAGCTGGCGTTGATTGAACGCCGTTTCGGTGTGGCTGCTACGACATCGATAGACGCAATATTGAATGACAGCGATGTGGAAGGGGTGTTTGTGTGCACATCGCCGCAATCGCACTATGAGATATGCTCCCGTGTGATAGCGTCCGGCAAATATTTGTTTGTGGAGAAGCCACCGTGCCAAACGATTGGCCAACTTGAAAGCCTGATTGCCGCCGATAAGCGACAAAAAGCAATGGTGGGCATGCAGAAGCGGTATTCGCCCTTAATCCGGCAATTGATGAAACGGCTGTCAAAAAACAAGCCGATTAGCTATACGATGTTGTATCATACAGGGCCTTATCCAGAAGGGAATCCATACACAGATTTGTTTATCCACCCTGTGGATTTGGCTTTATACCTGTTCGGAAACGCTGAAATAACGGCAGTTCAACGGGTTGAAAGGAATGGGACTACTACTGTCCAGGCTTTGCTTTCGCATGGTGATGTAAATGGATTCATAGAATTATCTACCGCCTATTCTTGGACTAACCCGAAAGAATCGCTCCATGTCAATACGCAGACAGGAGAATACTGCCTTGAGCAAATGGAGCGGTTGTGCCATTATCAGCACCCTAAGAAGATTGTAGGGATACCTCTTGAAAAGCTCGGACTTTTCGCTGCCGCCGGGCAAGTGATTGAGGATAGAAACAACTTCAATCCGCTCGTAACTAACAACCAGCTTTACATGCATGGTTTCCTTCAGGAAATCAAAGCATTTGCGGACATTGTGGAACACTCCGGCAAAAATTTAACGCCTCTGTCGAGTATGCGCGCTACTTATGAATTGCTGGATCATGATTAGCGAAAAATTTCGCCAATTGTATTTGCGGGATGGTGAAAAAGTCGTATATTTGTGTGTTTTTGACAATAAGACATCATACACCTTAAATATATAGCTAATAATAATCAAACCATTATGGCAGAAAAGAAAGAACCATTGTTCGACCAGTTTCCCGGCATCAGCTACGATGAATGGCGTGCCAAGGTTGAGGCTGACCTTAAAGGCGCCGACTTCAACAAGAAATTGGTGTGGAGGACAAATGAAGGCTTCAATGTCCAGCCGATATACCGTGCAGAGGATATAGCCGACCTGAAAACCACAAATTCACTCCCAGGTGAATATCCCTATGTCCGTGGTACGCGTACCGACAATGACTGGCTTACCCGTCAGGAGATTTGCGCTACTACGCCTGAAGAGGCTAATGCCACAGCAATCGATGTCCTTGGCAAGGGCGTCACCTCGCTTGGCTTCAAGGTGAAAGATCCCAGCCGTGCGGTAGTTGAGGCCCTTTTGAAGGGCATAGACCTTGGGGCTGTAGAAATCAACTTTACATGCTGTCCGTCAAAGGCGTTAGAGCTTACACGTGTAGTTGTGGGGTATATCCTTGACAATAACGCCGCAGATACATTCAGGGGATCGGTTTCGTACAATCCTTTCCGCCGGGTGTTCCGTCATGGTGCCAAGATTGACAAGGATGCGATGGTGGCTGAGGCAAAAGAGCTTCTGTCTGTTGCATCGCCTGTAAAGAACCTCCGTGTGCTGTCGGTGGACAGTGCCTCGCTTTCAAATGCCGGCGCATATATTTTCCAGGAACTTGGCTATGCAATGGCGTGGGGTGCAGAATGGCTGACGTTGCTTACTGATGCCGGTGTGCCTGTAGATGAAGCCGCCAACCGTATAAAGTTCAATATGGGCGTGTCTTCAAACTTTTTCATGGAAATAGCAAAATTCCGTGGAGCGCGCATGCTCTGGGCGCAGATTGTCAAGCAATATGGTCCGGCTTGCGACTGTGCATGCAAGATGGTGGTCAATGCTGAGACATCGAAGTTCAACCAGACCATATATGACGCGCATGTCAACCTGCTGCGCAGCCAGACCGAGACATTCTCGGCAGCGGTTGCCGGAGTGGATTCAATAACCACAGTGCCGTTTGATACCCCATACAAGACTCCAGACGCTTTTTCTGAAAGGATTGCACGCAACCAGCAATTCCTACTCAAGGAGGAAAGCCATCTCGACAAGGTGCTTGACCCGGCCGGCGGTTCATATTATGTAGAGACATTGACTGTTTCTATCGCGAATGAGGCCTGGAAGCTGTTCATTGAGACGGAAGACAAGGGCGGATTTGTTGCCGCATGCAACAGTGGGCTTGTGCAGGATGCCGTCACTGAGGCTAATGCAAAGCGCCATACAGACGTTGCACGTCGCAAGGAGATACTTCTTGGTACTAACCAGTACCCTAATATCAATGAATTTGCTGCCGATAAGATAGAGAAGACTGGTTGCTGCAACTGCAAGTGCGGCGAAGGCGATGTGGCGCAGGCAAGTGTGCTTCCGACTTCGCGTCAGGCCAGTGATTTTGAGGCCCTTCGTCTTGCTACGGAGGCATCGCCGGTACGCCCCAAGGTGTTTATGCTGACAATTGGCAATCTGGCAATGCGTCTGGCGCGTGCTCAGTTCTCAAGCAATTTCTGTGGGTGTGCAGGATATGAG
>VSPW01000210.1 GCA_009775535.1 Muribaculaceae bacterium | reverse complement strand
AATATGTGGCAGAGCCGTAGCAGGCAGTTGTGATAGTTGTGCCCGGGGAATCGTTTGGCTAACATTGTCTCGGGCCGCTCTGGTTACGGAAATCGATGTATTCGACCACCGCGCCGGAGATCAATGCGGGCCGATGCGATTTCCATTGTATGCCCCATATGCCGTCCCAGCCGTTGCGCTTGGCCATGCCTGAGCCGTCTTCCCACGGCCACATGAAGTAGCCTGTGACCTCTGCGCCGGAACGCAGGCGGTAGCGGGCCTTGAAGTCCCATGAGCCCAATGAGTTTCCCCGGTAGAATGATTCTGCGCCTGTGCCGGTGGGGATGAGCATGTCCATGAATGCGCGTAGGCTGCGCGACCAATGTTCGATCCGCTCTACAGCGCCGTCCCTGTAATACGTGGCCGTACCGCCGAACTGACCTGCCAGTTCCATGCCGAATGTAACGGAAAACGGTTTTGACGGTTTGGTGCGGAACATTATACGTTTGTAGTGGTAGAGCGAGCCGAGGGTGATGTGGTAGGAATAGTGGTTGTAGCGGTCCTCCAGATTTGAGTCATCCATGAACTTGCCGAACGAGAAGCAGCCTTCCACCTGCATCCAGCCATTTGTGAACGGGATGTCCTGGAAATCGATGAAGCCCATGCGTACCTGCGGTACGGGGCGGGCGTTGTTGCTGTGCACAAAATCGCCGGAGGCCAGACGGTCATCGGACACAACATTGCCAAGCTGCTTCATGCCTACTGACAGGAAGAGGCTGCGGTAACGGACATCGGCATACAGCTGCTGTACCTTGACAGATGCAGGGCCTGCGGTGGAGAGCCTCCATGTGCCGGCGGACGCATCGTAACGGCTGTAGCGGTTAGATGTGCCGTAGCCTGCGATGAGCTCCACGCCGTAACCGAACCCCCAGCGGGCAGTGGTATCGAGGCGGTGGAACACCCCGGCACTGACAAGGGCATCGCCCTTCTGGGGCGTGATGCCATAATTGTTCGATCCGATGAAATATGGCGCAAAACTTCCTGAGGATGCGTTACCTACCGCGGACACTTGGTATTCCACCGTTCCGGGAGACGGGTCCTGTGCCATGGCCTGGAATGCCATGCATAGGCCGACAACGGCCATGGCACAGGATTTCTTTTTCAAAAATCTATACATCTGTCTATTTTTAATATTCAAAGGATAGCCCTGGCGGCTTCGGCGACGGCCTCCGTGAGTGTGGGATGGGCATGCACCGCCGCGGCGAGCGACCTTACGGTCAGTCCTGAGGACATGGCCAATGCCACTTCCTGCACAAGGTCGGATGCATGCGGGCCGAGGATATGGCATCCAAGTATCTTTCCTGTGGCTTTTTCCGCGACAAGTTTCACCATCCCCTGCCCTTCGCCCATGGCCAGAGCCTTACCGTTAGCCCCGAACATGGACTTGCCGATGGACAGCTCCAGACCTTCTGCCCGGCACTGCTCTTCGGTGAGGCCGACCATTGCGGCCTCGGGAAATGTGAACACCGCCGCCGGGATGACGTCCAGGCCGACATCGAGTCCAAGCACCACACGTCCCTGGGCAGATGCGGCATGCGCCAGCATGCAACGGCCGTTTACATCGCCAATGGCGTATACGCCCGGTGCTGTGGTACGGAAACCGCTGTCGGTGACTATCCCGCGCCTATCTGCCATTATTCCGGCCGCTTCCAGCCCGTCAGGGAGCACAGGCCGCCTGCCGACCGCCATGACGGCGACAGAGGCGGAAACAGCAGCGCTGCCTTTGCGCCCATCATAGATGACTGACACACCGTCAACATCCCTGACAATGGACCTAACCGATGAGGACGTGATTATATCTATCCCTCCGCGCCCAAGGATAGAATGCATACGCTTGGATATGTCACGGTCAAATGACGGCAGTATCTCCTTGCAGTATTCAACCACCGTAACCCGTACACCGAATGCATGCAGTATACATGCAAATTCCATGCCGATCACGCCGCCGCCGATTATCACGGCAGAAGCTGGCAGTGTGTCCATAGCCAGGACGGAGTCGCTGTCAATGGCCAACCCCGCCCCCTCTACAGGAAGCACAGACGGTGCAGACCCTGTGGCTATGATGATGCGCGGGGCGGTATACCTGCCGATGACTTTACCGTCATCCTCCACCTCAACTTCTGATGAAGAGATGAATCTTGCCGTACCCTGTACAAGATTGACGCCTTTAAGGAGGGTGGCGATGCCTTCGCGCAATGTGGATACCACGGAGCGCATCCTCGCCACGGCTGCAGCATAGTCAAATGACACGCCACTTACATCAACGCCATATGCAGACGCTCCGGCCACCGTGCGGGCCACTTCGGCTGAACGGCACAGGCATTTTGTAGGTATGCATCCGCGGTTGAGGCATGTGCCTCCCAGGCTGCCGCGTTCGATCAATGTCACTGACAGCCCCATGCGGACGGACTCGACGGCTGTCTCATAGCCGCCAGGTCCTGCCCCTATTATAATAATGTCGGATGTATTCATTTTTCTTCTGACATCAACCGTGAATACGTCAAAACCGGATGCATGGCAGCGGCGGTGTCATCGGGATGTGACACCGGTGTGACATGCGGCGCATCGATCACTGACTGCGGATTTTCCGCTGCCTCCCGGGCAATCACCCTCATGACAGATATAAAACGGTCAAGCGTCTCCTTGCTTTCCGTCTCTGTTGGCTCTATCATCAACGATTCGTGGAACAGCAACGGGAAATAGATGGTAGGGGCGTGGAATCCATAGTCGAGCAGACGTTTGGCCACGTTAAGCGTCGTCACACCTGTCGACTTGTCGCGCAGTCCGTCAAATACGAATTCATGCTTGCACGGGCCTGCCACCGGAAGCAGGTAAAGGTCGGACAGCGAATCCATCACATAGTTGGCATTGAGGGTGGCAAGAGGTCCGACCTGTGCTATGCCTTCAGCGCCTAATGAGAGGATATAGGCAAGGGC
>VSPW01000021.1:7906-16436 GCA_009775535.1 Muribaculaceae bacterium | reverse complement strand
CGGAATGACAGGTGCATTCAGGTTGTCGCGGCGCATAAGCTTTATCCTTGATATGCATTTCCAGCAGCCATTGCAGAAATCAAAGGCAACATTGACAGAAATCAGGTCAGGAGAAGAGATCCGGACTGTCCGCCGTACATCGTCGTTGGGGCGTGAACTTACGCTGTCGTGCGGCATACGCTTGCATTTGTGTGAATGATTGACATCCACCGCAAGGGCATGTCGCGCAAGCTCACATACATTCGGTATGTGGCCTTACAGTTACGTAGGAACAGCCTATAGAATTGGAGCTGGAAAAAGATTAACTGATAGCTTGGAATCGTTTGCTGATAGCTACAGTTGGGTTAGGACATTAATGCTCATTGTCGGCGGCTTCCTTGGTGACATTGCCGCTGGCCTTATCCGGCACTATGGCAGGTTGCTGTGCCGGAGGGGGTGATGCAGGCGGTGTGCCTTTGGTCTTCCTGGTAGCTCCAGGTACGCTTTGGTCGCTGTTGAGTAGCTCTTCCATCCCTTCAGGGAAATTGAACACGTCCATAGGTCCTGTTGGACGCAGATGCCCGTACCATTTGAACTGGGGAAGATAGAATATGGACCGTTTGGCAAGGAAAAGGGGAGTGCCTACAGTGGTGTTCTCAGGCCAGAATTTCATTTTTACAAGTTCTCTTTTCTCGAAATCGGCTGAAAGGAAAGAGCTTTCTATGTTGAAAATCTTGTTGTATGTAGAGTCATCTTCCATAGGCAGGAATACGGCCATCACATTGCCGCTGACATCAAGGTGGCTGATTTCACCGTTGTCGAAATAGGCGGTCATCTCTTTGCCGGACAGCTGCTGATAGAATTCCTCTTCCACATGTTCAGCAGTAAATGCATTTCGGGGTAGCTTGGCCCAAACTATGGTGGAGTCATTGAAGTGCACATCGATCACATTGCCGAATATCTGCCGTTCACCACTCCACACTATAGGGTGTACAAACATGTGCAACGTTGTGTCGCGCTCTTCAAAACGCATTGAGTCGCACAGGCCTTGCATGTCGTTGCGGAAGAACCTCACCCTGGGGTATGCCACCATTACATGTGTTGTGTCTATGCGTGTATATCCTGGAGTGTTGGCCAGTGTATCGGCTTCAATGCGTACGGTATCAAACACCCTGAACGATTGTATCTGCTTGCCGTGGAGGTATAGTGTATCAGGTCGGGAGTATTCCATAGCCAGTGCATGTCCTGTCACATAGGAACTGTCGGTAAGTTCGTTGTAGTATCCGTAGTCGCCTTCGAGCCGGGACTTGCGTACGGAATCCTCCATCACCATGTTGCCCCATGCCTCGCCATATCCGGCGTTGCGGTCATAGAAGAGAGTATCGCCCTCAAGGGTAGTGCCTCCAGATGTCCGCACCATAGAACGGTCAAACAGGTCGGCTATGTTTGTATGGGTATTATACCGGCCGTTGGTTGTATAGATGGTTGCCTGTGAATTGATTACTTCTGATTGGCTGTAAAGCTCTGCTATATGTGTGTCCGTATTGTAATACAGGGTGTCGGTATATATGTCAAGGGTGTCCTTGTCGCCCCGTGAGTTTAGGTGCACACGTCCATAGAAGTTGGCTTCCTTTGTCGAAGGCACGTATTCCCCTTCAATTGATGTGAGCCTGTTGCGGGCATCGGTCAATGCGCCTCCGGTATTGTAGTATCCAAGGTCTATGCCTAGGTCATAGACAAAAACCGGAGTCTTTAGCATCACATCACGGTTTATAAGCCTCACGGAATCTGTCCCGTTGGAATAAAGGTATGCAATCTCCTCTGGCCCGCGGTAGTTCAGTTCATCGGCAAATATGAACAGAGTGTCGCCCTGTTCCATCCGCACATTGGAGAATGCGTCCATCGATTCTGTCCCCGGAAAATAATGGGCGCTGTCGCAGAACATCAGCATAGCCCCTTTTGAGAACTTGACGTTGCCGGTCAGTACCACAAATGAATCGTTGGTCTGAGCCATCTCATCGGCGTGCTCCACGATTACGCGCTGCCCTGATGCGCGGTCGGCATCGGGTATGGTAGGCTTTATCACAGGGCGAGGCCTGTGCCGTTCCTGTGGGACAGGGATAGCCAATGATATCAGCGGAGCAATTACCGCCGACAGCAATACAGCCATCGCCGATAGTCTGCCTGGCCTCCCTTTGCGGCGCGTACGGGTGTTGTTTGCCGTTCTGAACATATTGCCGTGTGGATAAGCCTTGTCTATTTGCGGTTTTTCACCCACTTGTGCTCAAAGTCGCAATTTCGCCAGCCATCTTCTATCCTTACATATGTGTCGGCGATCTTCTTTTCAAGCCATTCCTTGACAATGGCGTTGCTCCGCGATTCTTCGTACATGTTCTTTGCCAACTGGTAGTCGTCGGCAATATTGGCGCGGTGGGCATCGATCCTGTTTGTCAGCTTTACGAGCGCCACTATGTCGCGGTCGCGCTTGGGGTCTTTCATTATTATGGCTTTCGACATCTCGCCGGGTTTCAGGCCGGCTACAGCCCTGGCAACTTCCTGGGGCAGCTGAGACATCTCGAACTTTGTCGTGCCGGTGTTCTCGTTGATCATTACACCGTTTGAATAGCGGGTATCCTTGTCCTGTGATATCCAGCGTGCCGCCTCTTCAAAGGTGAATTTTCCGTCAGTGATATCTGTCCTTACGGAGTCGAGCCTGTTGGTCGCTTCGATAAGGTCCTTGTCGGCCACTTTGGGTCGCAGCAATATGTGGCGGGTGTTTATGCGGTCACCGCGTTTCTCTATCAGCTGTATGATGTGGAAGCCGTATTCGGTTTCTACTATTTTCGACACTTTCTTGGGGTCGTTGAGGTTGAACGCCACTGCGGCATATTCCGGCACGAGCTGCCCACGTCCCATGAATCCAAGTTCGCCACCGCGTATGCCTTCCGGGGCTTCGCTGTACAGGATGGCGAGTGTCGAGAAGTCGCTTTCTCCTTTGTTCACCTTTTCGGCATATCCGCGCAGGCGCGCTTTGACGTCTTCAATCTCCTGGCGTGGGATTGACGGGTTCAATGTGATGATCTGCACTTCTACCTGCAGCGGCACGAAAGGTATGGAGTCCTCAGGAAGCCCAGTGAAATAACGGCGGACATCGGAAGGGGTCACTTTCAGGTTTTTTGTAAGAGAACGCTGCACTTCACCTATGCGGTATTGGTTGCGCATGTTGGTGGCGAGCTGTTCACGGATTTCGGGCAGTGGCTTGCCGAACACCTGTTCAATTTTCTCGCGTGTGCCCAGGTTCGCTATAAGGTAGTTTATGCGGCTTTCTACGGCCTGTTGTACCTGTGCCTCTGCGATCTCTACGGTGTCGAGGTCGGCTTGGTGCAGGAATAGCTTGTCGATTGCCATCTGTTCGGGGATGTAGCAGTATGGGTCGCCTTTGATGGGCATGCGCTCATGCTGCATCTGCATGTACTGCTCCTCGATTTCTGATTTATAGATAGGTTCATCGCCGATTATCCATGCGACTTCTTCGGCTATGTTGTCGGCCGCCAATGCGGCTAGGGCAATGCATCCCAGGGATATTGCCGAAATTATTCTACGCAGTTCCACGTGGCTTGATATTTGTTTGGTTTGGTTCTGTTTATGGGTTTGTGCCGTCACCATTGCCTGTGTCCCAAGGCTTTGGCGCAACATCGTACAAAGATACGACTTTTTTCGCAATCATGACCCCATGTCGCATAGAATTTCTATTTCGCCGCGGCTGTCGGCGGCATCATAGAGCAGTTTGCGTAGGTCGTTGTCGTATTCCATCCGCCGTGTGTTGATTATGCGGTCGACAATCAGCGGGCGTGCTGTCTCATAGGGCATGATGCTTTCCGCCGGCATCACGGAGTCGATGGAAAGCAGGTATGTGTATCCGTTGTCGGTGAAGTCCAGCGGCACAGGCTTGCGGAGGTATGATTGGCCGCCGTCCGCAAATTCATAGGGCAGACGTGATTCCACTTGTGTCCAGTTTATCCATGTGTCCCTGAAGTAGTCGAAGTGTAGGGCTGAGCTAAGGGCCAGTTTTTCGAGTCTGTCCATGTCTTCGTCCTTGTGTGATGTGTACAGTTTCCTGAGAGATGGAAGATCACTGGAGTCCTCAGCCACTTTCAGATATATGCCTTTGACGATTGGGCTGGAAAGCTTGAAGTCCTGACTGTGTGACGTGTAGTAGCCCTCTATTGAGTCTTCGGGGATTGACATGTCGGTATGGGAGTCGGCCATCTGCCGGCGGTATTCCCACATAACCAGTTGTCGGCGGTATTCATCGACCATCTGTTCGATGCCGGCCATGTCGATTTCCGAGGCGGCGATTTCCGATACTAGGTTTTCGTCTATCCATTTGCGTATGAATGCGCGGGCGAATTTTATGCTGTCGGCCTCGCAAAGGCCGCCAGGCATCGCGTTTTCAAGGTCAGAGGTGTGCAGTCTGGCGTTTCCGACTTTGGCAAGCAGCCGCCCGCTGCTGTTATTGCCTGAATGTGGCGAGCATCCTGTATGGGAGACGCCCGCACACAGGATGCCCGCTATTATGGCTGCCTTTTTTATGATGTCCGATACGTTGGGCATCCGGCTTATTTTACTTTTTTTAGCAATTTCTTATTTATCTTCACCTTGTAGCGGTCACGCATGCTGGCTATCCATTGCCGTTCAAGCTCATTCTGGTAGTCGGTGGTGACATGTCCGCGGATATCGGCCGCAGTTTCAGGCTGCTCCATCAATTTGCCGTTGAAGACTGTTACGGCTGTCCATTTCGATTTCTGTTCTGGCTTCTTTCCAGAGAATGCCAGATAGTCGACAGCAGGGCTTTCACCTTTTGCCGCCATTACGCGCTCCACCTTGATGTTGCGGCCGAACTGCTTGCGTAGCATGTGTGCCAGAGAGTCGGGGGCTATGTTGATGTCAGTGTTGCCGAGCACGGCTTTGATGTCCTGCATCATTGAATCGGAAGTGGCCCATATCAATGTGCCTTTGAAGCGTGGCTTGTCCCAGCGGTATTTTTCGCGGTTTGCCTGGAAGAATGCCTCAAGCCCTTCCGTGTCTTTTGTGGCGCGTTCCCATACCTTTTCGTTGCTTATGTCGAACAGCAGTATGCCATCGTGGTATTCATTAAGCAGGTTGCGGTATTCCGGATATATCGATGATAGTTCATTGCGGTATCTTTCCGTCACTTCCGCTGCTTGTTCCGCCTTTTTTGCCTGATCAGGGGTTATGCCGTATTTTTTGAACAGTCCGTCAATTTTGGCCTGTCGGGCAATGTCCATACGGCCGTCATACTTCATGGCGGTGAGTATGTTGTCACGCAGGCTGTCGAGAGGCGGCACTCCGCGCTGTGCCTCTTTCAGTATGATATGGTAGCCGAACGGGCTTTTGAACGGCGCGGACATTTCGCCGTTTTTCAAGGCAAATGCGATGCTGTCGAATGGCTGTACCATCATTCCTGCTCCGAACCATCCAAGATTTCCGCCTTTTACTGACGATCCAGGGTCTTCGCTTTCGTGCATGGCCATGTCTGCAAAGTCGGCCCCTGCCAGTAACAGGCTGTAGAGCGAGTCTATTTTTTCTTTGGCCAGCCTGTCGGACTTGGCGTTGTCCCTTTGTGCGAGCTTCAGGATATGCCTTGCGCTGACTTCACCACGTGCAGGATGCTTGCTGTTGACCTTGATGATGTGGCATCCGTATCCGGAGCTTATCACTGGAGATATGCCGCCTATCGGGGTGGAATATGCTGCTTCTTCAAAGCGGTAGGGCAGTCGGTTGCCAGAAATTAGGCCCATGCGTCCGCCCTTAACGGCGGAAGGCCTGTCCACTGAGTATTCGGCGGCGGCTTTCTCAAAGGTTGTGTTGCCGGCAATTATCTCGTTGCGCAGGCTGTCGAGCATACGTGGTGCGGGATCTGTGTCCACGGCATGGATGTCTTCGTATAACATGATATGCGATACGTCAAGGTCGTAATGCATCCGTCCGTATGTCTCCTCCAGGAAGCGGTTTACCGTAGCAGTGTCTGTCATGTACGGTTCGGACAGCTCGGCCCGGAACTTTTCAAATTCCTGACGGAATGCTGCCGTGGTGTCTAGTCCTGCGGCTTCGGCTTCGGCCACTTTCAGCTTGAAGTTCACGAACATATCAACGTATTCGTTGATGTCCTGTGGCTGTTGCTGTTGGGCGCAGTTTTTGTGGTAAAGATACTCAAATTCGCTTAGGGTGATGTCTTTACCGTTGATTGTCATCAACACTGGCTCACTTTTTTTTGCTGTGCAAGGCATTAGCGCGATCCCTAGTGCGGCGACTGATACTAATATCTTTTTCATACTGTGTCTTAGATGTGGTTGAAGCGACTTTTTATGGTTGGCGTATTGGTGGTTTGCTATAATGGCATTGCCATAAATAGCAACATAGAGATATAACGTTGCCCGGAGGCGGAATATT
Organism: Muribaculaceae bacterium; assembly: GCA_009775535.1. GTDB lineage: Bacteria > Bacteroidota > Bacteroidia > Bacteroidales > Muribaculaceae > CAG-873. The sequence continues at coordinate 9,983 of VSPW01000021.1, read as the reverse complement.
ATATCTCTATGTGTCTAATTTCATTATGTTTCTCCGTCAAAGCGGAGATGAAGGCCTATTGATGGGTGGCGCTGTAGTTCGGTGCTTCGCTTGTTATGGCCACATCGTGCGGATGGCTTTCAAGGATGCCTGCGTTCGTTATTCGGGTAAATTTGTCGTTGTGGAGGGCATTGATGTCCTTTGCACCGCAGTAGCCCATTCCGGACCGGAGTCCGCCCAGCATCTGGTACACTACCTCATATAGCAGTCCCTTGTATGGCACGCGTGCGGCTATGCCTTCGGGCACAAGCTTTTTTGCATCTGTTTCCGAAGCCTGGAAATAGCGGTCTTTTGAGCCTTTTTCCATCGCTTCCAGTGAACCCATGCCGCGGTAAGCCTTGTATTTGCGGCCATTGAATATTATTGTTTCGCCTGGCGATTCCTCTACTCCTGCAAGCATGCCTCCGAGCATTACGGAATGCCCGCCGGCTGCAAGGGCCTTTACAATGTCGCCTGAATAGCGGATGCCGCCATCGGCGATAAGGGGAACGCCTGTGCCTTCAAGGGCCTTGGCTACATCATAAACGGCGGAGAGCTGTGGCACGCCTACGCCTGCAATGACACGTGTGGTGCATATGGAGCCCGGGCCGATGCCGACCTTTACGCCGTCAGCGCCGTTTTCAACCAGGAAGCGTGCGGCATCGCCGGTGGCGATGTTGCCTACAACTACATCGATATGCGGGTATTTTTCCTTTACTGCACGGAGCACCCCGATGACTCCGCGGGAGTGGCCGTGGGCGGTGTCTATGACTATTGCATCGACTCCGGCTGCCACCAGGGCATCGACGCGTTCCATTGAGTCGTTGGTTACACCTACTCCGGCTGCCACACGCAGGCGTCCGAGGGAGTCCTTGCATGCGTTTGGCTTGTCCTTGGCCTTGGTGATGTCCTTGTATGTCACAAGACCTACCAGATGGCCATCGGAATCGATTACGGGAAGTTTCTCGATTTTGTGGCGCTGGAGGATATCGGCAGCCTCTTCAAGGTTTGTCGACTGGGTTGTGGTGACAAGGTTTTCAGTGGTCATCACCTGGCTGATGGGACGGTCGAGGTCGCGCTCGAAACGGAGGTCACGGTTGGTGACTATGCCGACCAGCTTGCGGTCGTTGTCGACCACTGGTATTCCTCCGATGTGGTATTCTTTCATCAGGCCGAGGGCATCGCGCACTGTCGCTTCCTTGTGGATTGTGACAGGGTCGTAGATCATACCGTTTTCAGCGCGCTTCACAGCGTGCACCTGGCGGGCCTGTTCGGCGATTGGCATGTTTTTGTGGATTACACCGATTCCGCCTTCACGGGCGATGGCGATTGCTAACTGCGCCTCAGTGACGGTGTCCATCGCTGCTGATACGATGGGGACGTTGAGGCGGATGTTGCGGGAGAACTGTGTGGACAGGTCAACTTCGCGTGGGAGCACTTCGGAATAAGCGGGAATGAGCAGGACGTCATCGAAAGTCAGGCCGTCCATTTTTACTCTATCGGCAATAAATGACATAAAAACAGGAGTTTTAAAATTTATTGCCTGCAAAGTTACAAAATTTTCGCGATTACATCCAACCGCCGATGGCATTTTTTATCTGATTCAGGGGACATTGCCGGATAAAAGTTCATTATGGGACTCACAATATGTTTACCTCCGGCTGGCCGATTGGGGGACGTTTTGTCATTTGTAGACATATCCGTCCCCGGATTCATACAGGCTGCCAGAATTATATATAAATTGAAAGCAATCTTTCAAATCGTGGATTACAACAATGTTGCCGTAAATAAAATATGAATAACGATCTTTTTGTGCATCGACATCACTGAGATAAGTTACAGTACTGTTGTTGAACTTATACGAATCGCCGTATGGGCCGTGCCAAGCTTTTGACTTTAATATTTCTTTAGTCAATACGCCGGTCTGTTTCGCGTATTCTGCCACTGGCACGTTGAGAATCTGGCTGCGGCCAATCAGAGTGCCGTCGACAGTGGCTGAGATGAAAAAAGGTAGGGCGCTCCAGTCGGCATCGGTGAAAGTGGAGCTGTTGCCTACGGT
>VSPW01000021.1:0-7806 GCA_009775535.1 Muribaculaceae bacterium | reverse complement strand
TCCACAGTTACGGTCTCGTCCGCCCGTGGCTCTCCCGTGGCGTTGTCGAGAAGGGATACCTGATATCCGATCTGGGCGTTGGCCGATAGTGCTGAGGCGATGGCGGCTATTTTAAGTAGTCGCTTCATAATACTAATGGTAAAAATATTCGTCTTTAAGGTTAAAAAGTTTATTGTCGCTATATATAAATAGCTCGAAGTCTGATACAGAGCCGGATAAAGGTCTAATCAGAAACACGTTGTTGCCGTCAATGTGATATTTGTGTTTACTGGTAAAATGTCCATCTGCATAGTTTTCATGGAAAGTTGCCGTATCATCGGAAAATGTATAATAGTATTGTTTATCTCCGTATCGATACCAAGCTCTTGACTTTAATATTTCTTTAGTCAGTATGCCAGCTTGTTTTGCATATTCGGCTATTGGTACGCTGAGTATCTGGCTGCGTCCAATCAGAGTACCGTCGACAGTGGCTGAGATGAAAAAAGGTAGGGCGCTCCAGTCGGCATCGGTGAAAGTGGAGCTGTTGCCTACGGTGAGGGATAGCACGCCGAAGTCGTTTGTCGTAGCGGACTTGCGTTCTGAACAGAGGGTTTTCCCATTGGAGTCGGTGATTGCTATTTCCACAGTTACGGTCTCGTCCGCCCGTGGCTCTCCCGTGGCGTTGTCGAGAAGGGATACCTGATATCCGATCTGGGCATTGGCCGATAATGCTGAGGCAATGGCTGCTATTGTGAAGAGTCGCTTCATTGTGCTAATTGTAAAAATAATTGTGATAAAGGTTAAAAAGTTTATTGTCGCTATATATAAATAGCTCGAAGATCGATACAGATTTAATCATAAACACGTTATTGCCGTCAATCTGATATTTGTATTTCCAGGAATTATGCTCATAATCATCGATCTCATGGAAAGTTACCGTATCATCGGAGAATGTGTAATAACGGTCTTTATATCCGTTTTGATACCAAGTTTTTGATTTTAGTATTTCTTTAGTGAGTACGCCGGTCTGCTTCGCGTATTCGGCTACCGGTACGTTGAGAATCTGGCTGCGTCCAATCAGAGTGCCGTCGACAGTGGCTGAGATGAAAAAAGGTAGGGCGCTCCAGTCGGCATCGGTGAAAGTGGAGCTGTTGCCTACGGTGAGGGATAGCACGCCGAAGTCGTTTGTCGTAGCGGACTTGCGTTCAGAGCAGATGGCCTTTCCATTTGAGTCGGTGATTGCTATTTCCACAGTTACGGTCTCGTCCGCCCGTGGCTCGCCCGTGGCGTTATTGAGCAGGGATACCTGATATCCGATCTGTGCGCTGGAGTATAATGATATGCCTGTCAGGATAATTGCGTAGATGATTAGTCTTTTCATTGTAGGGGGATAAGTTGATAAAATAGTAGGGGTACGGAGGAAACCAAAGATAAAGGCTGGGTCAATTCCGCACCCCTACAAGCCAGATGAAGGGCTTTATAGTCAGTACCTTTCGTATCTTTCAGTGCCGCACATCAGGTATGAGGCAATATTGTCATATTTAGAATCCACAACCTATTGAGATTTCGGGATATGCATCATCTCCGAAGTATTTTTCCTGTTTTTTATTTATTGGGAAATGGTATGCTCCGCCAATGTTAAGATAGCCGAGACGTATGCGTATGCCAAGTTTTGCATCAATGGCCAATTTGCCGCCAAATTTCTTGTAATTACTCTTTTCATCGTTAACCTTTTGCTTACCGGAAATCCCGATGTTAAGATCGAAACCGCCATATGGCGTTATTCCCCATCGTTTGTTTTTTGTACATAAGGCAAATCCAATTTCAGCAGGGACTGTCAGGAAATGTAAATCCAGACTTGAGTTGTAATACTTATGACCTACTCTCATGGAACTGATATAGGATGAAGAATTATAGCCAATACCGATACCAGCATATAAATTTCTAAGACGTTCTGTAAAGTAATAATTGAATCCGGCTACAATTTTATATGTAGAATTAGATTTTCCTTCAAGGAATCCATATCCTGTTTCAAAAAAAACCTCCGATCCGGGACCATCGGCAGTGTTTTCATTTGCCGCATTATCAGAAGATGCCGCTTCTTGTTGTGTTTGCTGGATTCCGGTTGCTGTCTGTTGCAGGGGTTGTGCGGTTGGGGCGGGGATGGTGAGCTTGATGCCAGTGAAGATGGTCTTTATTGTTGGGTTGGCATCGAGGATTGCCTGTGGGGTGACGTTGTATTTGCTGGCGATTGATTCCAGGGATTCGCCACGCTGTACGGTATGTTCGGTGACGGTGGCTGCTGTCTGTGCGAAGGCCGTTGCGGAGGATAGGATTACGGCAAATAGGATGGAAGCGATGTAGTGGTAGATGCGGGTTTTCATAATTGGTGGTGATGACTGGTGGAATTGTGTCAAAGTTGGATTACAAGATAGTTGGATACGCTCCAGAAGCGGGTAGGGTCGGTGATTTCCAATACAGATGAGTTGCCGCGGCGGTAGAGGCGGTAGGAGTCGGCCGGCATGGAGGTGAGTATCTTGGGCTTTTGAGAATCGAGGGTCACCTGTGTGAATTGGCGTATGTCGACACGGGTGAATTTCGACGGGGTGAAGTTGGTGGCCAGCAGTTGGGTCTTTTTCAGGAATCCTGTGGCTATCAGCCCGGCATCCTTTAGCTCGTCTTTTGTGCCTATGCGCACGAAGCAGTCGTTGATCACCACGTCCTGTACTTTGAGGGCCTCCTGTTGCATGGCGTTTATCTGGTTGGCAGTGTCGAGCTTTCCGGTGAGGGAGCTGACATCGGCTGTGAGGGAGTTGACGCGTGACGTTAGCTGCCGGATGTTATGGTTCTTTCCGGCGAGTTCGGCGCGCATGCCGCTTATTTGCATTTCTTGTTCATCTAAGCGGCGGTTCAGGAAATTGACTATCTGTGTCAGGCGTCCGAGGTTGTCGCCGCGAGACGTCAGGGAGTCTTCGAGTGCTGCTATACGCTGGCGTTGGCGTTCCAGGAGCTGTTCGTAGAGTTCGATGTTGCGCATCATTTCGGCGCGGCTGACCTTGTTCATGTCCCCGTCTTCGGGAAACAGTATTCCTTCGCCGATAAGGATGCTGTCGAGGCCGTTGGAGATAACATCGAGGTATCCGTTGAGGCGTGCATACTCGGCTTGCTGTTGGCGGAACGCTTCGGCGATGGAGTCGCGCTGGCGCTGTATGCATTCCGTGTCATTGCCGGATGATGAGCAAGCGGCCGCCACCATGATTAAGATGGCGGCCGTGAGCATGTGTTTGATTATTGTTTTCATTTGCGGTGATAAGTAGTCGTACTTACGTAAGAAGAACCGGGCTCATTTTCTGACAATTCCAAGCGCTCCTCATCAAGATATTCGATGCAGTATAATTCAGTTTCATACGAATTCTCGCCTTTGTACTTTAGCTGCATGATGATGATGTCATCATTGATGGTATATGTACCTGCTGATGATTCTTCCGGATAATTTAGGAAATTCCATTCCATGGTCTTGTCCTTGCGGAACTTAAGGATTAAATGATTACCATAATTATCTTTGTTTTCCCAAGTGCCGATTATCAGTGAGTTGTAGATATTTCCATCGTCCGGTGTGTTGTTGTCATCGCTGTCGGATGAGCATGATGGCGCAATGAATGCCATGGAGAACAGGATGAACGCCATTGCAAGGAATTTGGATACTGTTTTCATAATAAATAGTGTGTTTTGTGCTTTGCCGTATTTCCCCTCTTGGCTTGGCGGTTAGTGTTGTTTATAGATATTAAAATGGCGTGGGGAAACTGTACTTCTGTCAATCCCGAATCCGGGCCTTCGCATTGCCTTCTGACAGGATTGACGGTACAGTGTGCCCACGCCTTGAGTCGTTTATCCGGTATACGCGCAGTTATCACCCACACTGGTATGGTGAGTGATAAGCGCGGAGGATAATGTTTCATCCGTGGGCGCTTACATTGCCGTATCTTCTGTCAGGTGTCAAATTTGCGAAGTTTGAATTCGGAAGAGCACGTCGGTAAACGCCTTTAAGTTTATCGCCCGGTATATTCCGGGAGGACTGTTAACCCATTTCCCCCTCTGGGGTTTATGAATCTGCCGCAAAGTTAACATTTATTATCGGTATATGAAAGCCGATGTTGTATTTTGGGATTAAACGGCTAAAAATGGTTACTATATGTTAAAAATGGGGGGGGGTATTTGGTGCCTCTTTTTTCGGTCTGTCTCCGTTGTTGAGCCTGCGTATGCGGGGATGCAGGATGTTTGTGAGCTGACGTGATGTGAGCTTGTTTGTAAGCTGGATGGTGGGACGGAGCATTGCCTCGATGACTCGCAGTTCGGTGGCGGTGAGGATTCCGGCTGCTTTAAGGTCGGTAAGGCGGGTGTCCGGGATGCCTTTTTTGAGGAATTTTTTCAGTCGGCTGTCGCGTTCGCGGCGTCTGATGGCGCGTTTTTCCGCTGCTGCCTTGCGGCGTTCGTGCCTTTTTTGGGCGCACCTGACTATTTCATCGGGGTCGGAGTCTGCGGAGGTGTCAGGTGTTGCCGGCGCGCCGTCAAGGATTGCGGCGGCTTTTACAAGTGCTGCGCATACGGCAGCTGCCAGGCGTGTGTCATTGGGGTTTGCTGCAAGGGCAGACAGGATGTCGGCCGTGATTTCGATTGATGTAGTCTTCATGTGTGTAAGAATTGTGTGTGTTGTGTGGTTTTGTGCAGCAAAGTTAATATGGGGATGTAGGGGTATAACGTGTTAAATCCCGTTTAAGGGATTTTAACTTTTTGCACTTAGTGCGTTTTTGCGGTTGTAACTATTTGATACCCTATGGGTTGAATGGTGTTTTTCGCACCGAAAAATTTTTATGTTTTTTTCTGTTTTCCGTCAGTGTGTGGATGTGAGCGGCGGGATGAACGCATCGGGTATGTGCTCGATCTGGCAGTTTCCGGGGACGCCTATTACGGTTATGATGTCGAACTGCCAGTGATGTGGGATGTCGTATGCCTGTATATATGAGTCGGCGGCCCTTGCCAGGCGCATCATCTTGCGCCGGTCTACAGCTTCGGCAGGGTCGGTGAAATGCCGGCTGCGTGTCTTCACTTCGACAAATATTATCCGGTTGCCTTTTATTGCTATTATGTCTATTTCGTAGTGTCCCGAACGCCAGTTGCGTCCGTGGATGGCGTATCCTTTAGCTACAAGATGGTCGTGGGCCACCTGTTCGCCCCAAGCCCCGGTGATGTTATGGCCGGCCATGTCTCCGCCGCCTGTCATCGATGGCATCAAGCATCGACTGCAACTCGTCGCGCACCAGGCGCAGGCGTTCCAGCACTTTTGCCCGCTTCGATACCCCATGTGGATTTTTTGCCAGGACTTCCTGTGCGGCTTCTATCTTAAGGCCTTTGTCCTTAAGGAGGTAATGGATCATCTGTATCCTTTCTATGTCGCCAGGGGTATAGTAGCGTGTACGCCCGCTGTTGCGCTTAGGGGATATTGACGGGAACTGCTTTTCCCAGAACCGTAGGGTGGATGGAGGCACGCCGATAATCTCGGACACTTCGCGTATCTTGTAGTATTTTTTGTCGAGGGAGTCCATATACACATGATTATACGGCAAATATACGGATAAGTCGAGAGCAAACCAAATTTATTTGGTTTTGCCGAGCGTGAGTATATCGGATGAAGTCAAATATACGGATAAGTCGAGAGCAAAGCCAATTTATTTGGTTTGGCTATCGGATGTCTTCACCCTCCATCCGCCTCCGAGGGCCTTGTAGAGGTTTACCAATGCGAGGTATTCATCGCGTACGGCGTTGCTCACACCTATCTGTGCTTCAAAATAGCGGCGCTGCGCATCGAGGACGTCAATGTAGTTGAGAGTGCCGGACCGGTACTGGAGGTGCGCAAGGTCGACATATTTGCGTGCCGCGTCGCGAAGGTTGGTCTTCAGTACGGCGGTCTCCTGCACGCGGCGGTAGGTGACGATGGCATCGTTGACTTCCTGGAACGCTGTAAGCACGCTTTGCTCGTATGCCAGGCGGGCCTGGTCGTATGCGGCTACCGATGCCTGGTATTTGCGTTTTTTGCGTCCGAAGTCGAATATAGATCCGGCGATAGAGCCTACGGTGTAGGAGAACGGCGACTGGAGCAGACCGGACAGCTCGTCGTTTTCAAATCCTCCTGTCACGGCAATCCTCAGCCTAGGGAAACGGTCGGCATATGTCAGCCCGACATTGGCCATGGCGGCTGCCAGGCGCTGCTCGCCAGCACGGAGGTCAGGCCGGCGCTGCAGTAGGGTGGATGAGAGTCCTGCCGGGAGGTGCTGCGGCATTGCGGCATCGAGGTGGAGGTATCCGCGGTTGAGCTTGTCGGTGGGGTATTCGCCCATGAGCAGGGTGATGGCGTTTCGCGCCACCGCTATCTGGCGTTCCAGGTTGGGGACGAGCGATGCGGTTGAGGCGTATTCCACTTTTGCCTGCTGGTATACGGTCTCGGATGTAAGGCCTCCCTCAAAGCGTATACGTGCCTGCTCGACCCCTTCCTGGCGGGTGATGAGCGTGCGCCGGACGATGGCAAGCTCGTTGTCGAGTGCAATGAGCCGGAAGTAGGCCGAGGCCACTTCTGCGACAAGGGTCATGCGCATTGCGCGCCAGTCTTCGACAGAAGCCTTGTAGCTGGCTGCGCCCTGGCGTTTGGCCCATGTCATCGCGCCCCATAGGTTCAGTTCCCATCCCAGGGTGACTTTAAGGTCGTATTCGGGATCGGTGGTGTAGCTTTTTTTATAGTAGTCGTTTGTCTCATAGTCGGCCCCTACGGTGGCTGACAGTTCGGGTAGCATGTTGGCTTTGCTGACGCCCCATAGCTGCCTCATCTCTTCGATGCGGGCGGCGGCACGCAGGAGGTCGCGGTTGTTTTCAAGTGTGCGCTCGATGATGTTGCACAGTGTGGAGTCGGTGTAGAATTGCCACCAAGCTACATCGGCCACTGTGAGCGAGTCGGTGCTTCCTGCCACTACTGTGGCGGGCATGTCGAGGTCGGGGGCTTTAAGGCCCTTCACCCCTGAGCATCCTGTGGCCATTGCGGCGCACAGTGTGAGCAGGGCGGGAATGATATAAAGGTATGCTTTATGTTTCATATGTGTCTATTTTTTGTGGCTGGCGGCCTTGCGGGCGCGCAGGCGGTGCTTTGCGCGGTCGATCATTACAAAGAAGAACGGGACGAAGACGATACCTACGGTTATGGCTATGAGCATGCCGAAGAATACGCCTGTGCCGATGTCGCGGCGTGCAGCTGACCCCGGACCAGAGGATATGAGGAGCGGCACTAGTCCGAGCATGAAGGCAAGTGATGTCATCACGATGGGCCGGAAACGCAGGCGTGCGGCCGTGAGGGCGGCATGTACGGCATCGACGCCCTTGTCGACCTCTTCCTTGGCGAACTCAACGATGAGGATGGCGTTCTTGGCCACAAGCCCGACGAGCATCACAAGCCCGATCTGGAAGTAAATGTTGTTCTCAAGGCCGCAAATCCATATGCCCAGATATGCGCCTACCCCGGCGACAGGAAGTGACAGGATGACGGCCAGCGGTACTGTCCAGCTTTCGTATTGGGCGGCAAGGAATAGGAATACGAACAGGAATGCCAGCCCGAGGACCAGCCCTGTGTTGCCGGATTCGTGCTTCTGCTGGTATGAGAGTCCGCTCCATTCCACCCCTATATTCTCAGGCAGGTGCTGGCGGACAATCTTTTCCAGCCCTGACATGGCCTCGCCGACACTGTAGCCGTGGGCGGCCTCGCCTGATACGGTTGCGGAGTTGAAC
>VSPW01000209.1 GCA_009775535.1 Muribaculaceae bacterium | reverse complement strand
GCAGCCTTAAGAAAGCCGCCGGGGACGCACAGGCGAACGCGTCCCGCCCCAAAGATGCCCCCGGAGCATCATCAGCACGCCCCCTTTGGAAAGGGGCGTCAGAAATCCAGGCAAAAAGAGAACATTGACATCGTTGGAAACAAGAGATTACTTATTGCGGCTCATAATCAAAGCCCAAAGACTGTATAGCCTCTATAGCCTTGGCCTCATCATGCGCACCTTCGACAGTGGCAATACCGCTTCTAAGGTCCACATCGACAGCAGTGACGCCATGCAGCAGCCCAAGTGCCTTCTCAACAGAAGCCTTGCAATGCGGGCAGCTCATACCTTTGATCTTATACTCCTTCTTCATTATAGAATCTATTTTAGGTTTTTTATGTAGTAGCGGATATATGGCAGTAGCCGACAATAGTATCAGCAATATGCCCGAGCAGGTGAGTTCAAACCAACCTGTAGACGTATGGCATGCCATATGCATGTCCACGGCAGGCAGCGCGAACCATGACGCCGGCAAAAGATAGTCTATTATAAGGCCGGATACTATTGCGCCAGTGATGATGGCCGAAAGGTACACTGTGGCGCAGCGGCGTCCCATGTTGCGCGATATTACAGTGATGGAAGCGAAATTGGCAGCGGGCCCGGCCATGAGTAGCACCAGCGCTGTACCCGGCGACAGCCCCTTGAGCATCAGCGACAAGGCGATAGGGATAGACCCGGTTGCGCACACATACATCGGTATGGCCACAATGACCACACAGGCCATGGCCAGTAGGGGATACCTGTTCAGTGACACGAAGAAATCGGCAGGCACGGCCACAGTAATCAATGCCGCGATTACGAGGCCGGCTATCAGCCATTTGCCGATACTCCTCACCATGTCTATGAAGCCATATCGCAGGGCATCACCCAGGCGTGACACAAAAGAAGCCTGCTTATGGGTATCTGTAGGCGATGGGATAGGGCATGTAGCCCCGTTATAGGCATTTTCATTCCTTCCCACCATGTACCCTCCGGCAATGGCAGTGGCAAGTGCGGCGATTGGACGGACAACGGCAAACGCCGGGCCCAACAGGGAATAGGTCGCGGCAATGCTGTCCACCCCCGTCTGTGGTGTCGCTATTAGGAACGATGAAGAAGCCGCGTTTGAAGCACCGCTGCGCTTCATGGCCACCGCGGCAGGCAGCACTCCGCACGAGCACAGCGGCAAAGGCACACCGATAAGGGCTGCCTTTATCACAGGCTTCCAGCCCGTCCCGGACAGATGTCGGCTCATTGTGCCGGCAGGTATGAACGAATGCATCAATCCAGCAACGAGAAGTCCCAGCAGGATGTATGGCGACATCTCGTTAAGCATATAAAATAAGGCGTTCAGTATATCCATTTTGCAAATCTGTTACAATGCAAAATTAATACACACGTACGCGGTGCACGTTACATAATTTTCATAAAATGTTATATCCTGTCCCGTCACACCTGGTCAAGGGGTCTGCGTCCCTGCCGTTCACGGTATTCCGTTGGCGTCATGCCCGTCATCTGCCTGAACGATCTGGAAAGGTGCGCCACGCTGGAGTAACCGCATCGGTGCGCTATCTCCGAGACGGTAAGTTCACCGTATTCCAGAAGCTCTTTTACAAATTCCGTCTTTTGGCTCAGATAGAAGTTCTCTATCGTACGGTTTTCATGGCTGGAAAATATGCCGCTGAGGCGTTTATACTCCATCGACGTTACTTCAGCCAGCTCTGCCGACAGCCTGTGCTGCTGTCCATCCCCGTTGCGGATGCTCTTGATTATATATGTCTTGACAGCCTCTATTATCTGGCGGTTCTTGTCGCCTATAAGCTCAAATCCGCGCCGCTCAAGCGCATTGCGCACCCTATCAGACTGGACTTCCGTCAGCGTATCCTCCTCGGTGTCGGCATAGCCCAGGCCCACGTCTGCATAATCTACATCCGCCTCTGCCAGTGCCTCCTTTACAGAAGCGATGCACCGCTCGCATACCATGTTCTTTATATGGAGTCTCATTAGCGGAAACTGTCAGCCGGGCATGGAGTCGAGCAGGGCGAATGCTTCCTGCCGTGAAGCGTCTATCAGTGCGGGCACATGGGCATCTGAATTTATTATTATGCCCACTCCGCGCCGTTTCAGTTCCTGAAGGTAGCGTGGCGATGGGAAGAACCGGCCATGGTCACGATAGGCCTTTGTGTTCAGCTCTACTGAGATCCCCGATCTCGCCACCTTGTCGATAAGGTTGAGCGCCGCATCCCTGTACCAGGCCTCTTCCTCTATCCCCGGACAATATGAAGAGGCGTTGTGCCCAACCTTGTCCATATGGCCCAGGATGTCAAATCCCCCGGCATCTACCATATCGGACGATTGACTGTAGAAAGTCTCGACCACATAGCGTATGTCATTCCGGAAATGCTTTTCCATCTTTACCTTGAACGATTCGTAATTCCCGTCGATGTCTACGTATTGCCCGTCCTGGTCTGGTATGAAATGTACAGAGCCTATGCGGTAATCGAGCGGCAACGATTGGAAATAGTCATTTGCAGGGCCCCAGTTTCCGTCCAGATAGTCTATTTCCATCGATGCATGGAATCTTGTGGGCGAGCCGGCATACAGCTCCTGTATGCGTGCCACTTCATGCAGGTAGTCTTCTACCTTCGATTTTGCCATGTTGCATGGCGACTCTATCGGTATGGGGGAATGAGGGGAGAACCCGTAATGCCGGAATCCAAGTTCTACAGCCTTGGCCGCGAAGGCCTGCATCTGTGCACGTCCGTCGCAAAACTCTGTATGTGAATGGAAATTATAGCGGCGTTCATTGCCGATAAGGGATAATATGTCCATATCTGTAGTGTCGTATTGTTCAATAGTCAGCGTTTATGGTGGCCCTTCCGTCCGACAGCCGTTTGCGGTATCGCAGGAACAGCAGCAGTAATGCTACGCCCGTACATGCGCCAATCCCTACGGCAAGTCCCCATTGCAGCCCGAACCAGTCAG
>VSPW01000208.1 GCA_009775535.1 Muribaculaceae bacterium | reverse complement strand
ATGTGGCGATAGTGCCAAACCTTTCGTTTGAGGTGGCCATAGCAGGGCGCTGGAGCGTGTCGGCATCGTGGATGCACGCCTGGTGGAGCGGCGGACATAAATTCTGGAGGATATATGGCGGGGAGGCCGAGGGCCGTTACTGGTTTGGCAATGCTGCCAGGCGAAAGCCTTTGACGGGCCATCATATCGGTGTGTTCGGCACTTTGTTCACATACGATCTCAAGCCTGGTAGGGTAGGAGTACAGAGTCCAACCGGAACAGGGGGAGGCGGTGTCTCATACGGATATTCCTTTCCTGTTGCGCCACGTTTGAATATCGACTTGAATATCGGTATAGGTTTCCTTGTAGGGAAGTATACCAAGTATGAATATAAATGTGGCGGGTATGCGTGCACCGGAGGCCATTATTTACGGTATTTCGGGCCGGTAAAAGCCGAGGTCTCTATCGTGTGGCTGTTTGGATACGGTAACCGTAATGATATGGCGGGTAAATGATTTACAGGTGCAAAAGAATATTAAATCTCATGCTGTCGATGGCTTTGACAGTATTTATGCTGTCGTGCCAGCACAAGGATATTGCATGCCCTGGCCTGGACGCAGGCGATGGCATTAAGGTGTTGTTTGACTGGACATCAGCTCCGGATGCAGCCCCGGACGGTATGACGGTGCTATTTTTCCCATTGGATGCAGACGGGCGTATATGGCATTTTGAGATTGCTGGCCGTGAGGGCGGCCGCGTGAAGTTGCCATGCGGGCATTATATGGTATTGGCATATAACAATGATACGTACGATATATATTTCAGGGATACGGGCAGTATCAGTACATATGAGGCATATACGCTGAGTGCGTCCATGCCGGATGCATCGTCAGTGCCTTTGCCGGATGAGCCTTTGCGCAGGCAGCCTGACGAGATGTATTCGGCTATGGCCACTGACCTACATGTGACACCGTGCGGAATAACATATGTGTCGTCAGGGCGTCCTGAAGGAGACTGCTTGAAAGGTTGTAGCCAGTCGGTTCTGCGGTTGTATCCCCGGCGCATCACTTGCCGCTATACGTGTATGGTGGAGGATGTTGAGAATATCTCTTCGATAAGAAGCATTGAGGCGGTGCTGACAGGTATGGCGCCGGCTGAGACTGTTGCAGACGGCGTGCCGTGTACTGGAAGTGTGGCCATTCCGTTCAAAATGTCGCTGGATGGCGATGATGGGTTGTGCGGCCGTTTCAATTCATTCGGGCGCAATGAGGGGAACGGGAATATGCTTATGCTTTATGTCAGGTTGAAAAACAATGATAAAAAGCTTTTTAAGGTTGATGTAACGTCGCAGGCAGTGAACGCACCAGACCCAAAGAATGTTTTACTTAAAGTACGGGGTCTTCACCTTCCTGAACCAGAACCTTCTGACACTACTGATGTGGGTGGAGGATTTGATGTAGGCGTGGAGGACTGGGAGACGATTATCATAGATTTGACCGTTGGATGATAAAGAAATTATATACATTTTAATAAAAGGGATATGAAACTTAAAATTTACTTTATGGCGTTAGCCGGGTTCATGGCTTTCGCTTCGTGTACGGATGACGACCGAGAGAGTGCCGATGAGCCGTTGTACAATAATGTTATCCGGTTCAGTGCCACGACCCAACGCGGATCGCGTGCAGGCGATATTACAACGAATAACCTTACATCGTTCAATGTATATGCATATCTGGCCTCTTCCGGCTCGGTGTTTATGGATGATGTGAATGTGACCAAGGGCTCAGATAATACATGGACATACTCCCCTGTGAAATATTGGCCGGAGGAGGCTTTGAATTTCTATGCGTATGCGCCAAATTCGTGGGTGCCTTCTACCGGGCCTCTTGAAAAGGTCGATTATGACAACAGTTACGGCCTTGATGACCTTGTATATGCTGTGAGCCTAGGCCGGACGCAGCCTACGTCGCAGGAGGATGCCCAGGTGCGATTCAATTTCAGGCATGCATTGTCGAAGTTCAACATGATGATCAGTTCAGCTAACGCAAACATTAGCGTAAAGGTGGCCACTATCACTCTTGTAGGCCTGTCGCAGAAAGGTTCGTTCTCTTTCCCGAAAGCATCGACGGATGCTACGGGGGCTGATGTCCCGGCAGAGTCTGTGGGCACGTGGAGCGATCTAAGTAGCCCGTTTGCATATCCGGTGTTCATGGCGCAGGATCAGGATGAAGTCCTGGAGCTTACTCCGACCCCTATCGACCCTAACGCAGAAGGGCATTTTGCCCAATATATTATACCGCAGGGGCTGGCATGGGTTGACGGCGGAGATTATACTAATTCAGATTATATACAGATTGATCTTTCGATATATGACCCGGAGACTGGTGCCAAGATATGGCCAAATAAGAATACTCCAGCATCGGATATTGTCGTATCAAGTAAAAATGGTGACGGCCGCATAAAATTCCCAGTGTCGACATCAACGATAAAAGAATGGAAACCGGGATACCATTATATATACAATGTGGTGATAAACGGCCATCATGATATCGGCGAAATCGAGTTCGGAGAGCCTACGGTAGACACTTTCGTTGAAGTCAATACCGATTATGATTTTCCGGCATCTGAATGATTCAAGCATAGGCTCTTAACAGAGGCAAGGGACGGCAACCAGATGCTGTCCCCTTGCTTTTTGCATTAAAATTGAAAAAAGTTGTCAACTTTCATGCCAACTAGTTGGCTTTAACCAAGTGAATTGTTATCTTTGCAGCCAATTTTTAAGGTAAAGGGACACATTTGTCTAAAGAACAGATTACCATGGACAAGACCATTAAAAAAAGTTTTTTGTACACATGTACAGGCGATTCAGGTATGACTTCGCTTGTAGGAGGTAGCAGGGTGCCAAAAAATTCGTTGCGGCTTGAGGCATATGGTTCTGTGGACGAACTGAATTCATTGATCGGTGTTGTTGCAGCCCATGCGGAAATAGATATGGGCTTGCGGGCACAGCTTATGGATATAATGT
>VSPW01000207.1 GCA_009775535.1 Muribaculaceae bacterium | reverse complement strand
CATATCCGATACGGGGCACATTATATTTGTCAGCCTGACGCCATACGGTCTCCGACTGAGGCTCAACACCGCCTACAGCACAGAATGTGGCGACAGCGCCGTCAAGCACACGGAGAGAACGCTCCACCTCAACAGTGAAGTCAACGTGTCCCGGAGTGTCTATCAGGTTGATCTTGTACTTATCGTCTCCATATTTCCAAAAAGCGGTGGTGGCGGCCGATGTGATGGTGATACCACGCTCCTGCTCCTGCTCCATCCAGTCCATGGTGGCAGCGCCGTCGTGTACTTCACCGATCTTATGGGTAAGGCCCGTATAGAATAGGATACGTTCCGATGTGGTAGTCTTACCAGCATCGATATGCGCCATAATACCTATATTACGGGTTAGTTTTAGCTGTTCGTCTGATTTTGCCATTGATCTATCTTATCAATTATTGAAAAACCCTGATTGATTAGAAGCGGAAATGAGCGAATGCGCGGTTGGCCTCAGCCATCTTGTGCATGTCCTCCTTACGCTTGAATGCGCCGCCCTGGTCATTGAAAGCGTCCACGATTTCCGCGGCCAGCTTGTCTGCCATGGTCTTTCCGCCGCGCTTGCGGGCATAAAGGATGAGGTTTTTCATTGAGATCGACTCCTTGCGGTCAGGGCGGATTTCAGTCGGCACCTGGAAAGTCGCGCCACCTACACGGCGGGACTTCACCTCCACCTGCGGAGTGATATTTTCGAGAGCCTTTTTCCAGATTTCGAGAGCTGTCATCTCCTCGTTGGGGAGCTTAGACTTCACAGTCTCCAGTGCGTTATAGAAAATAGTGTAAGCAGTGTTCTTCTTGCCATCATACATCAGATGGTTAACGAATTTCGACACTCTCACGTCATTGAACACGGGGTCGGGCAATACGACCCGTTTCTTAGGCTTAGCTTTTCTCATGTCAATTGTTGGGGTGGTGTTTTTGATTGCTTGGCTGCTTGCTTCTTCGTCTTCAGCGGGGATGCTCTCATCGCCGCTTACTCAACCTTGGCGGTCATCAAAGCTGGGCACTGGCGGCCCGGCTTCCAAATAAGTCAAAAACGAGTTTAAAATGATTTGTTTTTTTAATCTCGCGGTGCGTTCAGTAACTTCACCTGGCCTTACCCAGATTACTTCTTGGCTGCACCGGCCTTGGGACGCTTGGCACCATACTTTGAACGGCGCTGCGTACGGTCCTTCACTCCGGAAGTATCGAGAGTGCCGCGGACGATATGGTAGCGTACACCAGGAAGGTCTTTCACACGTCCGCCGCGCACAAGCACGATAGAGTGTTCCTGGAGATTGTGGCCCTCGCCCGGGATGTAGGAGTTCACTTCCTTACCGTTGGTGAGGCGCACACGGGCTACTTTACGCATTGCAGAGTTAGGCTTCTTGGGGGTAGTGGTGTACACACGCACACACACGCCGCGACGCTGCGGGCATGAGTCCAGCGCGGGCGACTTACTCTTGTCCTCAAGTGCCACACGTCCTTTTCTTACTAATTGCTGAATTGTAGGCATCTTAGTGGTTTTTGTTTAACTTTTGATGATTTCTATCTTAATTCTTGGATACTCCATTCATTGCTTCGGGCCAGCCACACTACACCGCACACCCCTGGCTACCAGCCTATTGGCATACAACATGGGCACAGCTATCCCAAAAAGCACCGCAAAGTTAGCGATTAATTTTCTAATACACAAACATTTCCGGCATTTTTTACGCACAGCCCGCACACCAGGCCAATCAAGCCATCTCCAGCACCCTCCACGGCTCACAGACAACCGATTACCCTACTGTTCGCCTCATCCACCACCGACATCTCCAGCGAAGCAAGATAAATCCTGGTCGTGGCCTCCGAATCATGCCCCATCCCCTCACTGATAACCCCCAGAGGCACATGCTGCCCATGGGCAATGCTGGCCCATGAATGGCGCGCCACATACATTGTCAACGGCATCCCCGACCCGGCCATCTCGCCAACCGTCTTCAAAAGCACGTTCACCGAACCCTGGCGCGTACGGTACTGCCGCCGGCACAACGCATCGTCCACCTCGCCAAGCATAGGAAGGAGCCACGGCCCACACGCCCTGCCGCTATACCTGTCCACTATCTCCTGCATGCAGGCCTCCCATTTCACCCAAAGCTGCTGCCCCGTCTTGCGGCGGCAATACGAAAGCACACCGTCCCTGAGGTCCGATTTCCGTAGATACGCCATATCCACAAACGACATCCCACGCGTATAGAACGAAAACATGAACATGTCCCTGGCAAACTCAAGCGCAGGACGCCCCGAAAGGTCGAGCCCCCTTACGCGGCGCAGCCCGGCCACATCAAGCGCACGCTTGGCAGTCTTCCCTATGCCCGTATACACACGCCTGAACGGAAACCTCTGGGGAGTCAGGTTCATCTCAACGGCCTTATTGTACACCGAGCGAAGTACGCGCATATAGAACGACACCGTATTCATCGTCACGCCACGCGACATAAGGAACGCCTGATATGCCGCCACCATATCCCTGTCTATCTGGTACACCATCACCCGGCCCTCACGCATGAACGACCGGAAGCTGTTAAGCGCCGACCGGTGTGCCTCAGCCGACCGGTAGCGGCCCGACGCCACAAAACCCCTTATAATACCCGAAGAAAAAACCGAAAATTCACAGCAGTCCCTGTACGCCACAAACTCCCTTGCCACATCATCCGCCGACACATCATCCCTGCCAAGCATCTCACGCAGCACGCCGAACTCATGCCCCACGGCACGAGACACATCACACCCCGACACACCGGCATCCACATGGCGCAGGCAGCCATGCTTCTCATCCCATTGCCTCTCGCACACGCTGTAACCGCTTGCGATCAGCCTGACACTACGCCGGCAACACACCTGATAATACAGCAGCCCCTCGCCAGCCACCGTACGCGAAGGACGGTACTTTTGTTTTACTGTTGGCTTTTGGTTTTTTACCCGAAGTTTAGAGCAAAAAAGGGAAATA
>VSPW01000206.1 GCA_009775535.1 Muribaculaceae bacterium | reverse complement strand
CCATGTGGATTGCGCTTTTGTTTATTATATATCTTTTTTATTATACATACGCTCCCGAGTGGCCAGGACCTTTTCATCAGATGTATAGTCATCATAATCCATCATTTTGTCTATGATGCCATTTGGTGTAAGCTCTATGACGCGGTTGCATACAGTCTGTATAAACTCGTGGTCGTGGCTGGAAAGCATGACAACACCCTTAAACGATTGCAATGTGTTGTTGAACGCTTGTATTGATTCAAGGTCAAGGTGGTTGGTTGGGGAATCAAGAACCATTGTATTTGCGTTACGTAGCATCATGCGGGCAATCATGCACCTCATTTTTTCACCACCTGATAGTACTGATGCCTTTTTGAGCACTTCTTCTCCAGAGAATAGCATTTTGCCTAAAAATCCTTTCAAATATATTTCGCTGGAATCATCGCTGAATTGGCATAGCCAGTCTACAAGGTTTAGGTCGGTATTAAAGAATGAGGAATTGTCCAATGGCAGATAGGCCGTGGTTATTGTTTGTCCCCAATCATAGCTTCCGGCGTCTGGCTTTTTATTGCCATTGATTATTTCAAATAAAGCGGTCATTGCTCTGGGATCGCGGCTAAGGAATACGACTTTATCGTCCTTTTCAATCTGGAAATTTACGTCATTGAAAAGCGTTTCTCCGTCTATGCTGGCTGAAAGCCCCTTTACTTCAAGGATCTTGTTGCCGACTTCTCGTTCGGGGGTGAATATTATACCAGGATAGCGCCTTGAAGACGGCTGAATCTCCTCGATATTGAGCTTTTCAAGCATCTTTTTCCTAGATGTGGTCTGTTTTGATTTAGCGACATTTGCGCTGAATCTTTGTATGAATTCAAGTAGCTCCTTACGCTTTTCTTCCGCTTTTTTGTTCTGCTGTTGCTGCTGTTTCAGCGCAAGTTGGCTGGAGTGATACCAGAAACTGTAATTCCCGGCAAAAAGGGTGACCTTGTTGTAGTCTATGTCAAGTGTATGGGTGCATACAGAGTCCAGGAAATGGCGGTCGTGGGATACGACAAGTACAGTGTTCTCAAATTTTGACAGATAATCTTCAAGCCATGCAACAGTATCAAGATCAAGGTCATTGGTAGGTTCATCGAGCAATAGGTTGTCTGGATTCCCAAAAAGCGCTTTGGCAAGAAGGACACGTACCTTTTCGTTTCCGCTTAGATCTTTCATAAGCATATAGTGCTTATCTTCTTTTATGCCGAGGCCGCTCAACAATGCTGCGGCATCGCTTTCTGCATTCCATCCTTCCAATTCTGCGAATCGCTCTTCAAGTTCGGATGCCCTTATGCCGTCAGCGTCAGAGAAATCCTCCTTGGCATATAGCGCATCCTTTTCTTTCATTATATCCCACAGGACAGTATGGCCCTGGAGGACAGTATTCATGACAGTTTCTTCGTCAAATTTGAAGTGGTCCTGTTCGAGTACGCTCATGCGCTCGCCTGGCCCTTGTGTCACAGAACCGTGGGTTGGAGTGAGCTGGTCGCTTAATATCCGCATCAACGTCGATTTTCCAGCACCGTTCGCTCCGATTATACCATAGCAATTTCCTGGAGTGAATTTTAGATTGACGTCCTGAAACAGGACTCTTTTACCAAACTGTATACCTAGATTGTTTACTGCTATCATTTTTACTTATTTGATTCTGTATTTTATCCTGCAAAGTTACGTTAAAAAAATGAGATTAAGAAACCGATAGCAATAACTACGTTGTTGCAATAACGTGATATTTTTAATATGATATGACTTTTGAGATGCCGTATATCGTGGCTTTTCGTTTTTTTATTATTAAATTTGCAGGGTAAATAGGGAGAGCCCTGTTTTATTTAAATGTTAAGCGTACCGCTTTATCCTCCATTCGAAATTCGCCAATATTTTCTGTACTTGATTGTACAGATTTCAGAGAAGGGTTTTGCAGTTTTACGCTCATGCTTGTCGTTTCCACCTCCGGCAAGGGGTGTCGGTATATCGGCTAGCGTGGGGTGGGCTGTTTGTCTCTCTGAAGGCGTTTGGCGATGCCTCGAATGGGATAGACTGAACATTGCTCCACGCTTTTTTTATCCGGTATATAGTGCCCATCTATTGAAAATTATGGAAACGGTAATTATTGTAATTTTGATGCTTTTGTTGCTCTTATAAAATACTCTATATGAATAACGATGTTAGGCGCATCGCAATTGTAACTGGCGGTTCGTCTGGGATTGGGCTTGAATTTGCTAAGCTCTTTTCCAGGGATGGTTACAGTGTCGTGATAGTAGCCAGAAATGAACAGCAGCTTATAAATGCAAAATCTGAGATATTGGGAACGTACCATTTTGCAGATGTACATATTGTATCAATTGATCTCTCTTTGCAAAATTCGGCAGATGTTCTGTATGATAAGATTTGTTGTATGGGGCTGGAATATGTGGATGTATTAGTGAATAGTGCGGGTTTTGGCGATTATGGCATGTTCAAAAATTCCAGCCGGAAGAGGATTGATGATATGATAGAGTTGAATATTAGGGCGTTAACGGATTTATGTCATCGTTTTGCCGATTTAATGTCATGTAGGCGTCGAGGAATAATAATCAATCTTGCATCTGCGGCGGCATTCCAGGCTGGCCCGTATATGTCTGTATATTACGCTACTAAGGCATATGTCTTGTCTTTTAGTGAAGCGTTGGCATATGAAATGCGTCCTTTTGGGGTGACAGTTACGGCTGTTTGTCCAGGACCGACTATATCTGGTTTTGAGGCAGCCGGTTTGAATATGGGTAGGTCGTTGTTGTTCAAATCTACGAAACCTATGTCTGCAGCAAGTGTGGCAAATAAGGCGTACAGGTCTTCAATGAAAGGTCATGTTCATTCATATTGTGGATTTGTCGCAAAATTGGCTGCGTTTGGCTCTAGGTTTATTCCTAGGAATTTGGCGGCAAGAATATCAACCGCCATTACAGGTATGCCGGATTTTTAAGCCGCTGTAAATCAAGCTATTGGTTTTATAATGTATATTATGT
>VSPW01000205.1 GCA_009775535.1 Muribaculaceae bacterium | reverse complement strand
GTCCTTTGAGATATTCCTTGTTCTGGGCTGTGTTCTGGGTTAGGTATTGTTCCTGGAATACAGTATGCAGCCATGCCCCGCGGAATTCTCGCTTCGATTGGACGGCATTAAGCTGCGTATATATAAATAAAGACAGTAGAAATATTGTGGCGGATTTAACTTTCATGATGCGAAATTAATAAAATTGGCACATTTATCGGGTTGGTAGCTGTATAATATACAAAATTTAACTACCTTTGCAGTTTAAATCTATAATCTAATCAAAATCACATTCCATTTATGAAATTTTTACAGTGTTCAATTGCTGCGATGGCCTCTGCGTTTTCGCTGGTGTCATGCGTGGACAATGCCTATGACTTGTCGGATATAGACACGACTGTGCGCGTGGACGTAAATTCGCTTGTTATTCCAATCAATCTTGATGAGATCCAGCTTAAGAGTATTTTTGACATTGATACGGAAGATCCTGATGCTAAGGTAAAACTGATTGACGGCCAATATGTTGTTTTGGTTGACGGAACATTTGATTCACAAGATAATATAAATATAGGGGCATTCATTATTTCCGTGCCTGAACTTGAAGGAGACCATATAGATATAGCGGTTCCCGGTGGGGCGGCAGTGACTTCGGGAGAGTTTCCTTTCCGTACGAAGGACAGCAAGTTTGAGTATCATTCAAATGATATACCTTCGAGCATTTTATCCCTTAAAGATATAAAGGGTGAGATATCCCTTGATATAATAATAAAGATAAGCGGTGTCCAGGCAACAGGCGTGACGTTGAAGGATATGCGCATAAAGCTCCCGAAAGGATTCATGGTGCGTGAGACCCCGCAGGGCAAGTACGATCCGGCAACCGGCATATTCTCCCTTAATGAATGCAAGACAACAGGGCTGACGCATGCCATCAAGCTTGTTGCAGACGGCATTGATTATGAACAGTCGGGTGCGGTATATGATTATGGGTCACATTCGCTGGAGCTTGATGATGTTGTCAGCACTTCCGGTTTGATATCAGTGTCGGCTTCAGATGTGACAGGTACAATCTCCAATCTTGCCCTTGATGTCGACTATATATTCACAGATATGGACGTTACGGCCATTTCAGGAGAACTGCAATATGACATTGAAGGAATCAATGCCACGGATGTGGTCCTTAATGATCTGCCAGATGTGCTTTCCCAGCCAGGTACAAATATCAAGTTGGTGAATCCGCAGCTTTATATAAACCTGAAGAACCCTCTGTACCCCGAACAGAGAATGCTTGATGTGGCTGCCGGCATCACGATACGTTCATATTATGATGGTGTTGAGATACAGGAAATAGCGCCTGACGGAGGTATGATCGAATCTGGAGATGATGTAAACGGTGAATACAATTTCTGCCTTGCACCGGCTGAAGTATCAAATGATGCATATCCGAATGCAAAATTTGTGCGTTTCACAAAACTTAGCGATATACTCTGGAGCGAGGACGCATTGGGCATGCCGCAGTCGCTGACGGTGGAATTAAGTTCTCCATATGTGTCCGGAGATGTCACGGATCTGCGTCTAGGCCAGGACCTTGGCATGGTGTGCGGAAAATACACATTCCATGCCCCGATAGCGCTTAAGGACGGCTCTACAATTGTATATACGGATGTAATGGACGGATGGAGCAATGAGGACCTAGACAATATGACCATCACCACGCTGGACATTACTGCCACCATTACATCACAGTTGCCTATCAGGCTTGACTTCAAGGCATATCCTATAGATGTGGACGGAAACCAGATTAATAATGTGAAGATTGAGGGTGCAAAGATTGCTGCCACCGGTCAGCCACAGGACGTAAAGATACATATAACAGGTGCTATAACCCATCTTGACGGCATACGTTTCACTGCTGATGCTGTAGCAAATTCTTCGGAAGAGGTGCTCCGTGAAGACATGACGATAAAGGTCGAAAAGGTTCGTCCGTGCGTTTCAGGATATTATGAAAAGGAGCTTTAAACCATTAGTCTAATCACATTAAAAATATTTTTTCATCACAATGAAATTCAATATAAAGAACGTGGCTGCCTTTACAGCCATAGCCGTCGCATCTGTTGCAGTATCGGCCCAGAACACACAGTCGGGATATTTTGTAGATGACTATACTTACCGGTATCAGATGAACCCGGCATTTGGAAATTCACGTGGTTTCGTCTCCATGCCTGGCCTAGCAAATGTGAACGCCAGTGTATATGGCAGCCTGCACCTGTCATCGGTAATATATAATGTCAACGGTAAGACCACAACGTTCCTCAATCCAGGGGTGAGTGCCTCAGAGGTGATGGGAAACCTCAATGACAACAACCGTATAGGCTCCGACATGAAATTTACATTGCTGGCCACGGGCTTCAAGGCATTCGGCGGATACAACACTGTGTCTATAAATGCCAGGACAAATATCGGCCTACGTGTACCGCGGTCAATATTCTCATTGCTTAAGGAAGGAGTGGAGAACCGTTCTTATGATATATCAAATTTCAGCGCTACGGCTACGGCATATGCAGAGATCGCTTTCGGCCACTCCCACCGCATTACGGATGAATGGACTGTTGGCGCTAGCATGAAATTCCTTGTAGGCGGCGGTAACATGACGGCAAAGTTCAACCGTGCCCAGCTTACGCTCGGTGAGAATGACTGGAATATCGTATCTAACGCCCAGATAGAGACATCGGTGAAAGGGTTGACTTATGATGTTGACTACAACGACTATTCCGACGGTAGCAGGCATGAATATGTGTCGGGTGCTGATGTAGACGGAGCAGGCATCAACGGTTTCGGCCTTGGGTTTGACCTTGGCGCTGTCTACAAGCCTAAGGCTCTCAATGATTTCACGTTCTCATTGGCTGTGCTTGACCTTGGATTCATCCGATGGAACAACAATATGCTTGCCACTACCCACGGCGACAAGACATTCAATACCGACAAGTATACATTTAATGTGGACGATGACGCCCCCAATAGTTTTGACAATGAATGGGACAAGATGAAAGATGCCTTGT
>VSPW01000204.1 GCA_009775535.1 Muribaculaceae bacterium | reverse complement strand
CCCAGCATTCTGTGAAGCAGCTGCAGGAGATAGGCATACAGCCTGATATCCTTGTGCTGCGTACGGAGCACCATATAGCGCCCGAGATGCGCCGCAAGATAGCACAATTCTGCAATGTGGCCCCTGATGCAGTAATACAGTCGATCGATGTGCCGTCAATCTACAAAGTGCCCTTGAAGATGCATGAGCAGCATCTCGATGAGATAGTGCTCAAGAAGACAGGCGTACCTGTGGAAGGCGAGCCCCACATGACTCCGTGGCTTCAGTTTATCGACAAGATGGACAATGCAACCGATACGGTGAACATAGGGCTTGTCGGCAAATATGTGGAGCTTCAGGACGCTTACAAGTCGATCAACGAAAGCCTATTCCAGGCGGCGACATATAACGACCATAAGCTTAAGATCAAATACATACACTCCGAGAAGCTGAACGAGGCCAATGCTGACGAGCTGCTGTCGGGAATGGACGGGATAATCATAGCACCCGGATTCGGACAGCGCGGCATCGAAGGCAAGTTTGTGGCGCTGAAATGGTGCCGCACGCACGACGTGCCAACGTTCGGCATATGCCTTGGCATGCAGTGCATGGTGATCGAGTTCGCACGCAACGTGCTTGGATATGCCGATGCCAATTCCACCGAGATGGACCCGCAGACCCCGCACAATGTTATAGACCTGATGGAGGAGCAGAAAAGCATCTCCAACATGGGAGGCACGATGCGCCTGGGCGCGTATGACTGCATACTTAAAGAAGGCTCAAAGGCCGCAGAGGCTTATGGGTCGACAAAGGTCAGCGAACGCCACCGCCACCGTTTCGAGTTCAACAACGAATACCGCGGGCAATTTGAACAGGCCGGCATGATGTGTGTGGGCGAGAATCCTGCGACACGCCTTGTGGAAGTCGTGGAAATGCCCGACCACCGCTGGTTTATCGGCACACAGTACCACCCCGAGTACTCTTCGACCGTGCTAGAGCCCAACCCCATATTCCTCAGCTTCATCCGCGCAGCCATAAGCTACAGCGAGGAGAAGAAGCAAGGGAAGGCCTGATAACATGACCATGCAGGTATCTGCATCAGAAACATTATAAAGAACAATAGACATTCCAGATGGATAGAAACACCCTCCTTGGACTGCTGATGATGGGGGCCGTGATATTCGGCTTCATGTATCTGAACAAGCCGTCCGACGAAGAGATTGCAAGACAACAGAGAGAACGCCAGGAACAGATTGACCGCGAACTGGCCAAGGCCGCGGCCTCAGGACAACAGGCAGCCGCCGTAGTGGACACTATCACAGCCGCAGAGGCTTCCCAGATTGTCCCTATGGTGAAAGAATACGGGACAGCGGGCGCTGACGGCACTGTATCGTACACAAATTCGCGTATAGCGCTCAGCGTAAGCCCGGAAGGCGGCCTTACAGGCCATGTAAAGGCCAACGGGCATGAGGTGGACATAAACAAGGTTGTGTCCAATTCCCGCGAAGGGCTCACTCCGGAGATGGCCGGCGAGGCCGTAGCGTCCCTGCGCGCCGCCATGGGCGAGGTACAGAAATACAAGAGCTTTGCCAGGTATGTAGGCGGCGAGAACAGGGAAATCACTGTAGAGAATGACCTGATGGCAGTCACGTTCAGTTCACTGGGCGGCAAGGTAAGCAAGGTGGTGCTTAAAAAGTACAAGACCGAGCGCACCACACCAGCCTCGGACATAGTGCTTTTCGATGGTGACACCAATTCCTACAGCTTCACGTTCACACCCACCGGACGCCGCTACGAGACAGCGGACTTCAACTTCAATCCTGTACAGGTGAATGATTCTGTTGTGGAAATGCGCCTAGACCTGGCCGCCGATGCTGCGCTGGGCATCCGCTACACGGTGCATCCCGAAGACTACATAGTGTCGATGGAGATTTTCCAGAACGGAATGGACAAGGTGTTCGCAGCCAACCTGTCGTCTGCCGAGTTTTCATGGCATCAGAAGATGGGACGCAACGAGAAGGGACGCACATTCGAAGAACGCAACAGCGGCATCTTCTATAAGTATCTGGCCGACAGCCCGGACGAACTTGGCGCCAACTCTGATGAACGTGATGACCTGCGTGAGCGTGTGAAGTGGGTGGCGTTCAAAAACCAGTTCTTCTCCGGGGTAGTGATACCGCGCACATATTTCAATTCGGCAGAACTGAAATCGATAGTGCTGAAGGACAACCCTGATTTCCTTAAGGACCTGTCGATGCATGCCACTTTCGACTATAGCGTGGCCGACGGTGAACCTGTTGCGTTCGACTTCTATTTCGGACCTAACGACTATCCGCTTCTGTCATCGCTTGACGACAAGATAAACAAGGAGGAGGACCTTGAAATGACGCGCCTTGTGCCGCTTGGCTGGGGGCTGTTCCGGTACATCAACAAATGGATAGTGATACCGGTGTTCTCATTCCTTGGGCAATATATCACAAACTATGGCGTAATCATACTGCTTCTCACCATCTTCATCAAGATTATCCTGTTCCCGTTCACATACAAGAGCTATATGTCGCAGGCCAAGATGCGTGTGCTTGCACCTGAAATCAAAGAGCTTAACGACAAGTATCCGGGCAAGGAGAATGCGATGGTACGCCAGCAGAAGACGATGGAGATTTATAACCGTGCCGGGGCTAGCCCGTTCTCGGGATGCCTGCCGATGCTTCTACAGATGCCCGTGCTCGTGGCCATGTTCTCATTCTTCCCTTCTGCCATAGAGCTCCGCGGGGAATCCTTCCTGTGGGCCAAGGACCTGTCGGCTCCTGACGTGATATTTGAACTGCCGTTCACCATACCGTTCTACGGCAAGGGCGTGTCGCTGTTCTGCCTGCTTATGACGGTTACCAACATTATATATACGCGCATCAACATGCAGAACCAGCCTGGAGGCAACAGCATGCCGGGCATGAAGTGGATGATGTACCTCATGCCAGTGATGTTCCTGTTCTTCTTCAACGACTATGCATCGGGATTGAGCTACTATTACTTCCTGTCGCTGCTGATCACTATAG
>VSPW01000203.1 GCA_009775535.1 Muribaculaceae bacterium | reverse complement strand
GGCAAGCACAGCACTGGCAACTATATGCGGGACAAGGATTCTGTGAAAAAACGCCTCTCAGGCGAATCACAGCAGGGCATGTCGTTCACGGAATTCTCCTACCAGCTGGTACAGGGATATGACTTCCTGACCCTATACCGCGACAAGAACTGCGTGCTCCAGATGGGTGGCTCCGACCAGTGGGGCAACATCACCACCGGAAGCGAGCTCGTACGCCGCACCCTGGGCGGTGAAGTCTACGCCCTCACATTCCCGCTCATCACAAAGGCGGACGGAGGCAAATTCGGCAAGACAGAGAGCGGGAACGTATGGCTTGATCCCCGCTACACATCACCGTACAAATTCTACCAGTTCTGGCTTAACGTGAGCGATGCCGATGCTGAAAAATATATAAAGATATTCACCGAGCTTACCCGTGAGGAAATCGATGCCCTGGTGGCCGAACAGGCACAGGACCCGGGGGCACGCCCACTACAGAAACGCCTGGCCAAGGAAGTGACCACGATGGTGCATTCGGCTCAGGATTATGAAGCCGCTGTAGAGGCCTCCCAGATACTCTTCAGCAACAAGGCCGCAGAGACCCTGCGCAAGATTGACGAGGACACTCTCCTGGCTGTGTTTGAAGGCGTACCCACTTTTGAAGTGGGCCGCCAGGACATAGAGGAAGGCATCAAGCTTGCCGACCTGCTTGTCGACCGTGCCGCCGTGTTCCCCTCAAAAGGCGAGATGCGCAAACTTGCCCAACAGGGCGGCCTGTCCATCAACAAGGAAAAGGTCAGCGATGCCTATGCCCCAGCATCAGCAGACATGCTGCTGAACGGGAAATACATCCTTATCCAGAAAGGCAAAAAAAACTACTTCCTGCTTGTTGTAAAATAAAACCAACCGACAAAAAACAGACAAGGGGATACGCTTTGGCAAATCCCCTTGTCTGTTTTTATGTTTCCAGTATCAAATCACTTCAAGATCGGCGGAAAGGCGTTGGCGCACCACCTCATATAGCATGACGCCCGCGGCAACGCTCACGTTCAGCGAGCCGATATGCCCGAACATAGGTATGGACACCTTGGTGTCGCACAAAGCCAGGACTTCCGGCGATATCCCTATGTCCTCCGCCCCCATCACTATGGCCGTGGGGACTGTATAATTGCCCATCGTGTAATTGAAGTCCGCTTTTTCCGTAGCTGCCACCACCTGGTATCCATTATCCTTGAGGAAACGTACGGCCGCGGCAGTAGTATGTTCACGGCACACCGGCAGATGCAGCAAAGCACCTGCGGATGTCTTAACGGCATCACCCTGGACACTGACACTGCCACGCTCCGGTATCACAACCGCATTGGCCCCACAGCATTCGGCCGTACGCGCTATTGCCCCGAAATTACGTACATCCGTAATACCGTCAAGCACGACCACAAGCGGAAGTATGCCATCCTCATAGAGCTGTGGTATGACGTTGCCCAGCGATGCATATGTCACGGCCGACAATGTAGCCACCACTCCCTGGTGGTTCTTCCTTGTAAATTTACCGAGTCTCTCCTCAGGCACACGCCTTATAGGCAGGCGGTGCAGTTTCACCAATGCCAGAAGTTCATTTACCAGCTCCCCTTGAAGCCCTTTCTTCATATAGATGGTGTCTACGTCCCTGCCAGCCTCGATGGCTTCGATAACGGCACGTATGCCGAATATATAATCTGTCCTGTCCATATATGTTTCTATTTTATTTGCGGTTCAACAATGTCTGCGCATTTGCCCGCGCAGTGGCCTCATCGGCAGACCCGCTCAGCATTAGCGCCAGTTCGCCTATACGCTCCTGGTCTGTAAGGCGGCGTATGCGGGTATTGGTGCTGTCGGCGGAATCTTCCTTATATACCTTATAATGCTGTGAGCCCTTGGCCGCCACCTGCGGCAGGTGAGTGATGGTAATCACCTGTATGCGGGACGCAATATCGGCCATCATCTGCCCCATGCGGTTGGCCACATCTCCGCTCACGCCAGTATCGACCTCATCGAATATTATCGACGGCAGATGCATCTTGCGCGCGATTATCGATTTTATTGACAACATCAGACGCGAAATCTCGCCACCAGAAGCGCTTCCCCCTACAGGCATCAGCGGCTGGTTCTTGTTGAAAGCGAACAGGAACTCGACATCGTCAATCCCGTTCATAGTCATCTGCACAGGGCGCACGGCAATCTCACACTGAAGGTTCTTCATGCCCAGCGGCAGGGCTGTCTCCTTAAGCTCCGCGGCAAAAAGCCTTGCCGCCTCCTGGCGGCGGTCGCTCACTTTTCCTGCAAGCTTCATAGAGCGGTCGCGCTGACGCTCCATCTCGTCCTTAAGGGCAGCCAGTGTGCCGGCACTGTCGTTTACGGACTTCAGCCGCAGCGCAAGACTGTCACGGATTTCAATGAGCTTTTCTACAGAATCAACCCGATGCTTGCGCTGGAGGTCGTATATACTGTTGAGCCGGTCCTCCACAGACTCCAATTGTGCCGGGTCGGCAGAAAGCCTGTTGTCGGCTGCGACAAGGGTCTCAGCTATGTCGCGCACCTCTATTATGGCCTGGTCAAGACGCTCCGACAGCGGCGGGTCCTCATCGACCACACCGTCAAGCTCCTGGCAGCATCCTGATGCACGGTCAAGCAATGAAAGTGCGTTGTGGACTCCGTCAGTAAGACTTTCAACAGCCTCATGCAAGGCCATCTTTATGTCAGTCATATTGGAGAGCAGGTCGCGTTCGTGCTCCAAATCCTCCTGCTCGCCGGGAACGAAGCGCATGCGGTCAAGTTCGCCATACAGGAAAGCCACATAGTCAGCTTCGGCACGGTCTTTCTCAATGGCCTCGCGGGTCTCTACAAGCGCCTTGCGGGCACGGCGGTAGGCCTCATATGCACGGCGGTAGTCAGCGAGGTCAGACTCATTGCCTGCAAGGGCATCTATAATACCCAACTGGTATCCGGGGGTGGCCAATAGCTGGCTCTGATGCTGTGAATGTATGTCGACAAGGCGTATCGCAAGCCCCTGCAATTGCGTCAGGTTTA
>VSPW01000202.1 GCA_009775535.1 Muribaculaceae bacterium | reverse complement strand
AGGCTGGTATTTCTGTAATGTCGATATTGGGAAGGACTATATCTTTGTTTTCTGTCAGAGTATATTCGTTTTCACCATAATAATTGACGCCTAGATAATTTTCCAATAGAGTGACAATTGCAAATATTGCCCCGTTTCCTCCTCCAGAATTTACATATAGGCATCCTTTGTCGGAATGTAGGCGGAATCCATCTTCGGAAAGAGTCGTGTCATGCCTTGTTTTGATAAAGACATCACCTTTCCCTGCTTTATTTATCTTGTCTACCACTGGTAGCTTAGCCCCGCTTATTCTGTGGACAAAATCTTGCAATAATGTCGCTGCAACGTTATTGATGCTGTCACCTTCAGTCACGATACGGCCTATTGGTTTTCCGCTATTAACAAGTGGTACTTGTGCTGCGGATGATAGGGCTGTTAATGCACATGCTGCATTTATAAGTATTCTCTTCATGGAAATGATTTATATGGTTTAACAGTACAAAGGTACGTAAATAACTTAAAATCACGGACCTATGGTCTCATGATAATAACCGCTCCATCGGTTTAGCAGTCATTAGTCTATGAATCGAGTATCGAAACTCTGTAAATGTAATTTACAATTCTGTCAAGTACTTATTTTATGATATTTCCTGTCTCAACAACGTAATCCTTTACTTTCTGAAACAATCGAGTGGCGAATACAAAGTCATCGAGCGCTTCGTTGGCGGTATTGTAGATCTGTGTCATATCGCCAACCCATTCACGGTGGCCTTTGTTTATGAATATGATGTTTTCACCTATGCCCAATACGGAATTCATGTCATGTGTATTTATGACTGTTGTCATGCCATATTCATGAGTTATGTCGCTCAACAGTTCATCTATAAGGATTGAGGTCTTAGGGTCTAGACCAGAGTTGGGCTCATCGCAGAACAGGTATTTAGGGTTTAGGGCGATTGCCCTGGCAATTGCCACACGTTTCTGCATGCCTCCGGATATTTCTGATGGATACTTGTTTTCAGCGCCCTTAAGATTTACACGCTCTAGACAGAACAAAGCCCGGTCGCGGATCTCGCCTTGTCCCATTTTTGTAAACATCACTAGCGGAAACATTACATTTCCCAATACGGTTTCCGAATCAAATAGGGCTGAACCTTGGAAAAGCATCCCCATTTCCTTTCGGAGCTCTTTCATCCTTGTAGCGTCCATTGACATTGTATCCCTTCCATCGAATAATATCTGGCCACTTTCCGGTCGGAGAAGGCCTACAAGCGATTTCATCAATACAGTTTTTCCAGAACCGCTCTGGCCTATTATGAGGTTGGTCTTTCCATCGTAAAATGTGGCAGATATCCCATGCAGTACAGTACGGCCATCGAATGATTTGGTGAGGTCTTTGATTTCTATCATTGCAGCATGAGTTTAGTGAGTAACACATCAAAAAGCAATATAAGGATGGAGCTGGAAACCACGGCATTTGTACTGGCCCGCCCTACCTGCAATGCACCACCTTTCACGTAATATCCAAAATATGATGATACGGTTGCGATTATGAACGCAAATACGATTGACTTTATCAGGCCATACCATACATACCATTCAATAAACATTGTCTGTAATCCATATACATACCTTGATACCGATATGACATCAGTGAACAGGGCCACGCAATAGCCTCCTATAAATGCCATTGTTATACTTATGATAACAAGAAATGGCATGAAGAATATAAATGCGGTCACTTTCGGCCATACCAGGAAGTTGCAGGAATTTACCCCCATGATTTCCAATGCATCTATCTGTTCGGTTACACGCATTGTACCTATTTCTGATGCAATATTTGACCCAACTTTACCTGCAAGTATCAGACAGAGGATTGAATTTGAGAATTCAAGCAGGACTATATCGCGTGTGGCTAGCCCTACCGTATAGGCCGGGACAACGGGCGATATTATGTTCAGCTGCATCTGTATGGCTATAACGGCGCCGATGAATAGTGAAATTATTATTACCAGGGGTATTGAATCTAATCCGAGTTTTGAGATTTCGGCCAGGAATCTACGCCCTGTCACTTTCCATTTGTCGGGCATTGCAAATACCCGGCATATGAATATGCAGTAACGGCCGAACGAGGCCAAGGATTGTGTTATTAGCATGTCTGTGTTTATAAATTCGGCGCAAAGTTAGTGAAAAATTACCATTTAAATAAAATTGGCGGGTTATGGCTATTGTCGCATTACGACATTAAATAGGTAAAAATTGCCCTTTCGGTATTGATGGGTGAAGATTATTTCGTAAATTCGTGCCATAATTCATAAATAGTCATAAATTATAAAAAACTATAAATCGCCATGCTTGTCATCGGTATAGCAGGCGGCACCGGGTCGGGTAAGACCACAGTCGTCAATAAAATAATAAACAGTTTTCCTGCCGGGGAGGTTGCCGTTATGCCTCAGGATTCTTACTATAAGGACTTGAGCTACCTGCCGCTGTCTGAACGGAACAAGATTAATTTTGATGAACCTGACGCTATTGAATGGCAGTTGCTGGTGGAGCACCTTAAGAGGCTTCGTAATGGTGAAGCTATTGAGATGCCGACATATAGCTATCTTACCTGCACACGTCAGGAAGAGACAGTGAAAGTGCAGCCACATGATGTGGTGATAGTAGAGGGTATACTTGTGTTGACAAATGCAGAGCTGAGGGAAATGCTTGATGTCAAGGTGTTTGTAGACGCCGATGCAGATGACAGGCTCATACGGGTGATAGCCCGTGACTGTGTCGAGCGTGGACGCACACCGGAGATAGTCATAAATCGGTATCAGGATGTGCTTAAGCCAATGCATTGCCAATATATTGAGCCATGTAAGAGATTTGCAGATCTGATTGTCCCACAAGGCGGAAGCAATACTGTGGCTATTAATTTGCTGACTGATTATATTGACAGCCGTC
Source organism: Muribaculaceae bacterium (assembly GCA_009775535.1). Lineage (GTDB taxonomy): Bacteria > Bacteroidota > Bacteroidia > Bacteroidales > Muribaculaceae > CAG-873. Next base: position 158 of record VSPW01000202.1, on the reverse strand, counting down.
TGCGCCGGGCTTCAGGCATGCGCACGGACGACAAATAAATATACATCTATGGGATTAAGCTATCGGTTGGACCGTAAAAACAAGGACCAGAATCAGATTGTACCTTCTCTGGATTTGACAGAAGGGGATGATGATATAACTGCGCCAATTATCCTGGA